>JACRBM010000066.1 GCA_016219275.1 Chloroflexota bacterium | reverse complement strand
GGCTTTCACATCCGACTTGCGTAGCCGCCTACACGCGCTTTACGCCCAGTAATTCCGAACAACGTTTGCACCCTCTGTCTTACCGCGGCTGCTGGCACAGAGTTAGCCGGTGCTTGCTAGCAGGGTACCGTCAGGTGCCGGGGATGTTCGCCCCGACACGGTTCGTTCCCTTCCACAGGGCTTTACAACCCGAAGGCCTTCGTCGCCCACGCGGCGTCGCTGCGTCAGACTTTCGTCCATTGCGCAATATTCCTCACTGCTGCCTCCCGTAGGAGTATGGACCGTATCTCAGTTCCATTGTGGCTGATCTTCCTCTCAGAACAGCTACCCGTCATCGGCTTGGTGGGCCATTACCTCACCAACTACCTGATGGGACGCGGGCCCCTCTCAAAGCACCTCCCGAAGGAGGTTTTACGCGATCCACTGAAGGACCGAGCGAATGCGGTATTAGCGAACCTTTCGGTCCGTTATTCCCCACTCTGAGGTAGGTCACCCACGTGTTACTCACCCGTCTGCCACTAACACTCCAGTTTCCCAAAGTGTCCGTTCGACTTGCATGTGTTAAGCACGCCGCCAGCGTTCATCCTGAGCCAGGATCAAACTCTCCGTTGTATTCCAACTTGTGAGTTATCCAAGCATCTTCGATTCATTGTTGGGACACATCGAAACGATGTATCTCCGAACGCACTTCTTTCCTATCACTCTTCAGTTGTTAAAGTCCTCATCGGCGAACGGGCGCTTTTATACCACACTTTCACAAGCGTGTCAAATCGTGCCCCTGAGAGAACAAAATCGCCGACTGGTTAGTCGGCGGAGACAAAAAGAGAGTCGTCAACACATTTGACGATCTATGCCGTTGAGTTTGTCTCTTTTATTCCTCCGCACCGCAGATTTTTAACTTCTAACGCACGAACATTATAGCGGTATTCGATTTCTTGTCAACTTAAATTTTTTGCGCGCAAGATCGTTCCAGGATAAAATGAACCCGGAAAGGATTTGCGTATGCGTGAATTGCTGGATGGAGCCGAAGCCATCACGCGCGGCGCGCGCGCCGCGGGTTGCAATTTTTTCGCCGGGTACCCCATCACGCCGGCAACACCGCTGCTCTTGAGAATGTTGCGCGATTTGCCGAACCTGGGCGGCATCGGTATTCAAGGCGAAGATGAAATCGCAAGCATCGGCATGTGCATCGGCGCGGCGATGACCGGTGCGAAAGCCATGACCGCGACAAGCGGACCTGGGATCAGTCTCTACTCCGAAAACATCGGCATGGCGATCATGGGCGAAGTGCCGCTTGTAATCGTCGCGGTGCAACGCCTCGGTCCCGCGACCGGCGGCGCGACCACGGTCGCGCAAGGCGACGTCCAATTCTTAAGGTGGTGTACGAGTGGCGGCTTCCCGATCATCGCGCTGTGTCCCAGTAGCATCGCCGAATGCTACTCGCTGACCCAGCACGCGTTCAATCTCGCGGAAAAATTCCGCACACCGGTATTTATCGCGACGGACAAGGAAATGATGAGCGCGCAACAGAGCGTTGACACTAACACCTTCGAACATATCGCGCGCGTCGAGCGCGCCCTCGCGCCGAACCACGGCGAGTTCGTGTCGTACTATACCAGGAAACTCGCAGACATACCGGCATTCTCCCCGATTGGCGGCGCACACCTCACACGCTTTACCACTTCGATGCACGATGAAACCGGGATGCTGACCAAGAAACCGTCGAATGTGAATCGGACAAGCCGACATCTATACCAAAAAATCGTAACGCACCGCGACGAACTCGAATTCGTCACGCGCGACATGCAGGATGGCGCGACCACATTGATCGTCAGTTACGGCATCACCGCACGTTCGATGTGGCAAGCCGCGCGCGACGCGCGCTCTACCGGCAAACGCGTCTCGACGCTCACCATTCAATCGCTCTGGCTCACGCCGGAAAAATCACTCTGCGATGCGATGCGCGGCGTCTCACGCGTCATTGTCCCCGAGTTGAATTTTGGACAGTATCGTCTCGAAATCGAACGCGTCGCGTATGCGCTCGATCCACGTCCCGATGTCATCGGTGTGAATCGCGTGGACGGTGAATTGATCGAGCCGGAAGAAATTACAGCATTGATTCGCGAATGAGTGAGGATTCGATGATCCCAGGAATCAGCACCTATCGTTTCCCCGACCGACCGTATCCGTTTTGCCCGGGTTGTGGTCACACATTGACGCTCGAGCATCTCAACACCGCACTAGTCAAACTACAACTCGATCCGCACAAGGTCGTACTCGTCACCGACATCGGTTGCGTTGGCATGAGCGATCAGTATTTCGATGTAAACGCGTTTCACGGTTTGCATGGTCGCGCAGTGACCTACGCGACTGGCATCAAACTGGTCAATCCCGATTTACGCGTCATCGTGTTGATGGGCGATGGCGGAATCGGTATCGGCGGACATCATTTGCTCAACGCGGCGCGCCGCAACATTGGAATCACGGTGCTCGTGTTCAACAATCTAATTTTCGGCATGACGGGCGGACAACATTCGGTCACGACGCCACACGGCGCGACGACATCATCTACGCGTTTCGGCAACCTCGAACGTCCACTCGATATTTGCAAAACGGTCGCGGTCAATGGCGCGTCATTCGTCTATCGCGGCGCCGCGTTCGACAAGGATTTGCCTGACCACATCGCAGACGCAATCGAGACACCTGGGTTCGCGCTTCTCGACATCTGGGAACTGTGCACCGCGCACTACGTCCCGAACAACGATTTCTCGAAAGGCGCGTTACTGCAAACGATACAAAACCTGGGTCTGGCGTCTGGCATTTTGCAACGCCTGGACGCGCCGGAACTTGCGCGCGCGTATCACGAACAATTTGCCAATAACCAATTGCCAATTACCCAGCCCCAATCTATCGAGATAAAGTTCGACAGTGCGCTCACTAAGACAACGCGCATCGTCCTCGCCGGCGCGGCGGGCGGCAAGGTGAAATCCACCGCGTCCGCGCTCGCACTTGGCGGGATGTACGCGGGCTTGTGGGCGACACAACGCGACGATTACCCCGTGACTGTGATGACCGGCTATTCCGTGTCCGAAGTGATCCTGAGTCGCGAGGAAATTCTGTTTATGGGCATCGCCAAGCCAGACATTCTCGCAGTGCTCACCCCCGAAGGACTAGCCCAGGTCCCGCGCCAACTCCGCGCGATGGACGAATCGCAAACGGTTTACGTCGTCCCAGAACTCACAGAGCGTATCGAAACGCGCGCACGGAAAATCGCGTTTGATTTTTCGCGCGCTCACCCAACGAAAAAATCGCTCGCATTGATGGCGACTGCCGCCATCGTGCGCCACGCAAACCTGTTCCCGCTCGACGCGTTGCGCGAGGCAATCAGTACGGGGCAAAGTACGGACATCGCGCAGGAGAATTTGAAAGTCGTTGCCGCGAGCGAATTTATTTTGTAGAACAAGGTGCGAAGGTTTTTATTTGATCCCCAATCGTTCTGCGAGCAGAAATCCTGGGATACAGAACGCGGCAACCGGACCAATCAGCCCGACAATTAACAGCGCCCCATCCGCAATCCACACGAGCACGACCTTGCCCGGCTGCGCCTTGCCCGTCACCTCCCAGTGATCCGCCGCCATTCCCTCAGCGAACAAACTGACCTCGGGTCCGCTCTCGACGATCTGCGCGCCCAACGCGCGCGCCAGCGCGTTCTTGACGCGCGGGCGAATGTGGCGAAAGAAAATATCCACGTACTGCGTGTACCCGGCAATCATCGCGATGCCAACCAGCGCGCGCGGCGCGGCTTCACTGAAAGGCAGCGTGCCAGGCGCATCACTCCGCGATGAAAACCACAACGCGACGAATGTGATCGGCGTGAAGATGAAAAGCGCCGCCAAGCCAGGCGGAATGTCAAACCATTTTGCCCATGGCGGCGTCGCCGGCATCTGCCACGCCACCTCGCTTCGCCAACTCCACTCGCCGCGCGCAAACCGCATGAACACGCGAATCACCGTTGGCGCTTTGAGCGCGGAATTCTTGCTCGCCCAGGATTGCTTCCGCTGCAGGTCTTGATAATTCAGCGCGAAACCACTCGCGGGCGCACCAGCGGCTTGTAGCATCTCATTCCCGCGCGACAAGACGACGATGACTTGATCGTCGTCCGGCAAATCGCGCATCCAACGCGCGAGATCATCCGGGTTGACTGGGTCGGCAACAACTTGGTGATTGATTTCGAGTTTCATTCAACACCGTCGGACCGGCGCAGTTGCGCGAACCGCGCCGGTCTTGCCTAGGATTATTCCCACAGCATAAAATCAATCTTGCCATGGTCGAACGTCGCGCCATTGTTCATCGTCACTTCGCCATTGCCGGTCTTGAGCGAAAATGACGCTTCATCGTCCGACACTTGGACGTCACTCACCGTGTATCTCACGCCGCGATTGATTTGTCCCTGCAAGTAGGATCGCAGTTGCGCCTTGCCCAGTCCCGGCGTCGCAGAAAGATTGAAGAGCACGTTGTCATCCACGTACTTGAGCGCCGCATCTACTTCCTTGGCATTGATCGCGTCGAAAAACGCGCGGATGGCTTTTTCCACATCGGCGCTGCTCGTCGAACTGCTTGACGCGGGCGCAGTGATGGGCGATGCACTCGAGCCGCTCGCCGGCGGGGTAGCTTTCTTCGCCGTCCATTGCGTATTGATTTCAAACGCGCCACACGAACGACTATTGCCTTTGAAAATCAATTTGCCCGAGGCATCCGTGTTCGATGTGAACGCGCCGGTAAACGCAAGCGAGTATCCGTCGCCGAAATCCATCTGGATATTGATGTCCTTGCTTTTGATCGCGGCGATGGGAGGATTCATCTTGGTCTCGCCGCGACTGCCACTGAGAAATTGGCACGATCCAGAGTCCACGCGATAATTGACATTGAGATGTGTTAGTTCATTCTTTTCAATCGTGAACGCCAGCGGACTGTCCTTTGCGCTCGTGCCTTCCCATTCACCGTTGTAATTCGCGGAGGTCGGCGCGGTTGTCGGTTGAGCCGGCGTGCTCGTCGGTCGCGCGATGGTCGCGGTCGGCGTGGGCGCAGTTGTCGCAACGGGGGCGGTCGTCGGTCGCGCGACTGTTGGGGTCGGCGCGATGGTTGATCGCGCGATACTTGCTATCGGTCCGATGGTTGGTACGGCGGTCGGCGCAGGCGCGGGCGCGCCGCAGCCGGCAACGAGCGTAGCGAGTACAAACATCGCGAGCATCATCACGAAAAATAGTTTGGGTTGCATTGCTCCCTCCATCAGGATTCGCGCTTCTTCACGCGGCGCGTGATCTGGGTTGATCAGTGTCCGAAAACGAAATCGTTTTTACCATAGATTGCGCGCGAATGTGTTATAATTGCGTTAATGTCTGTCTGAATAGGGAGCAAGTACTCATGTCACTATCTGTTACCTTCACGGACGTACGCGCGGCGGCAGCGCGATTGCACGGCATCGCGAATCGTACGCCGGTGATGACCTCGCGCACGTTCGACGCGCTGACCGCGCGCCAAGTGTTTTTCAAGTGCGAGAATTTTCAACGCGGCGGCGCGTTCAAATTTCGCGGGGCGTACAATCGGCTCGCGCAGTTGAACGATGACGCGAAAAAACGCGGCGTCGTCGCGTTCTCGTCCGGCAATCACGCGCAAGGCGTCGCGCTCGCGGCAAAACTCCTCGGCATCCCGGCGACGATTGTGATGCCGGACGACGCGCCGCCGGTCAAACTCGCCGCGACGCGCGGGTACGGCGCGGAGGTCATCGTCTACGACCGCTTGCGCGAGAGCCGTGAAGAAATCGCGAAAAAACTCGCGGATGAACGCGGCGTCACACTCGTACCGCCATTCAACGATCCGCACATCATCGCGGGACAAGGCACTGCCGCGCTCGAACTGCTCGAAGAAATCCCAGACCTCGACGCGCTCGTCACCCCGGTCGGCGGCGGCGGGCTGATCAGCGGTTGCGCGATTGCCGCGAAAGCGTTGCGTCCGGCAATCCAGGTATTCGGCGTCGAAGCGCTTGGTGCGGACGACGCCAAGCAATCGTTGCAACGCGGCGAAATCGTTCACATCGGACCGCCGACGACGATTGCGGATGGGATTCGCACTCAATCGGTCGGCACGCTCACGTTTGCGATCATGCGCGAATTACTCAACGATATTGTGATCGTGAGCGACGATGAAATTCTCGACGCGGTGCGTTTTGTGTTGACGCGCATGAAAATCGTCGCCGAGCCGACCGGCGCAGTGCCTATCGCGGCGGTGATGCAAAATCGCATCCCAGCCAATTTGAAACGCGTCGGCGTGATTATCTCCGGCGGAAACATCGGCGGCGAGGTACTCGGCACGATAGGAATGGACCAATGAACTCGATTCGCTGTATCACTTTGTTCATTATTGCTTCAACTTGCTTTACGTTGCTCGCTGGTTGCGCGCCCGAACCGACCCCCACACCGATTCCAACGGCGACGGCTGAACCGACGGCGACTTTCACCGCAACGCGAGCGCCTTCCGCGACAGCGACACTCACGCGCACGTCCACGCCCGCGCCAACCAACACGGCGACGAGTGCGCCGAAACCTAGCGCAACCGCGACGCGCACGCGCACGCGCACACCGATCCTAACCAAGCCGCCGGCCGGACCCAGCCCGACACCGAGCGCGGCGCAGTTGTGCGCGAGTTTGGCAAAGCAACTTGCGCCGGGTATTTACGTGATGTACCTCTACGGCACACCCGAATTGATCTGGGATTACGATCCGCGGCAGTTTCGTGTCGGTTTGTGCAATACGATTCCCGCGCCGAGCACACCGCAAGGCAAGTACAAAATCGCGATGACGTTTCCGCCGGGCAACAGCGGCGCAACGCAGAGCGCACCCACACCCGTCGAACTCAAATCCGGTTTCAACGAAATCAGCGTCGGACCCTGGGTGCCTGGGTTGCAAAATCATCGCGCCGCATGTGCAACGCGCGAGTACGCCGACACCCAGGTTTTGTACAACGACTCGCCCGATCCGATCTTTCGCGCACTCACGTGGATTGATGGCAAGGATCGCACGACGCTGACGATCAAGTGCGGCGGCGATTATTCGTAAGATTCGTTTAATCGTTTTTCAGTTGGATCGTTGCGGTTCAACTAGAAAACGATTAAACGAAACTACTTGACTCTCCCCTCGCCGGAGGGTGTATAACGTTGGCAGAATGAATTCGACGGAGCAAAACCATGTTCAAGATCGGTGAATTTTCCAAACTCGCGCAAGTGTCGGTCAAGACCTTGCGTTTCTACGACGAACTCGGTCTACTCACACCGGTAGAGATAGACCGCTTCACCGCTTATCGCTATTACTCCGCCGACCAACTGCCGCGCCTCAATCGCATTCTCGCGCTCAAAGACCTGGGGTTGTCGCTCGAACAGATCGCGCAACTGTTGAACGACCAACTCACCGCCGATCAAATGCGCGGGATGTTGCGCCTCAAGCAACTCGAAGTGCAAACGCGTGTGCACGACGAGCAAGCTCGCCTGGCGCGCGTCGAGGCGCGGCTGAAACAAATCGAACAGGAGGGCAAAATGCCAACGTACGACGTGGTGATCAAATCAGTGCCGGCGATGCGCGTCGCGTCCATTCGCGACACGATTCCGACTTACGCGGAACAAGGAGACTTGTGGGATGAACTGTACGCGTACCTGGGTCAGAACCGCGTGGCGATGAGCGGACCATGCTTTACGCTGTACCACGACAAGGAGTTCAAAGAACGCGACGTGGACGCCGAAGTGTGCCAATCGTTCGACGGCGCGCTCAAGGGCAACGCGCGCGTCCAGGTGTACGACCTGCCCGCCGTCGCCGCGATGGCAAGCATTATCCACCATGGTCCATTTAACACACTGCATCAAGCGTACTCGGCGCTGGGCGCGTGGATTCAGGCGAACGAGTATCGCATCTGCGGACCCGACCGCGAGATCTACATCCAGTCCGGCGAACCCGTGCGGCAAGACGATCCGTCTTATGTGACCGAGATTCAGATGCCGGTCGAAAAAGTGTAACGCACAGTGGGGCGAGCGGCTCGCTCGCCCCCAACAATTTTACAACCAATCAAACCAAGGAGTTGCCGATGACCAATCCGCTCGAGTACTATGCTCAACCCGGCAAGATGACCGATCCGCGCGCACACGCACCTCTGCTCGCCGATTTGCCGCGCGACCTTGCCGCGCTTGTGCGCGTCGTACAAGGTTTGCTGATTCACATCTTCTGGGCGGAACGGTACGGATTGAAACTCGCCGAAGAACGCAAACAAGAAGTACAAATTCGTGCAGTCGCGCAGGGACTCGCGCGCATCCGCGAACTCGATTCGCGTCCACTCAGCGACCCGCGCGCGCTCGAGCAAAAACTCGTCGGCAACTGTCGTCACTTTTCAGTCATGTTGGTGACGTTGTTGAAACATCAAGGTGTGCCTGCTCGCGCGCGGTGCGGTTTCGCCACATACTTTTTGCCGAACCACTACGAAGATCACTGGGTCGCCGAGTATTGGAACGCCGCACAATCGCGTTGGGTGTTGGTGGACGCGCAACTCGATGCGTTTCAACGCGAGCAACTCCACGTCACGTTCGACCCGCTCGACGTGCCGCGCGATCAATTCATCGTCGGCGGCAAAACATGGCAAATGTGCCGCATTGGTCATGCCGACCCGGAAGCGTTCGGAATTTTCAACATGCACGGACTCTGGTTCGTGCGCGGCGATTTGGTGCGCGATGTCGCGTCGCTCAACAAAATGGAATTGCTCCCCTGGGATAGTTGGGGCGCGATCAATCGGCGCGATGAAGATTTGTCGGCAGACGATCTCGCGTTCCTCGATCACGTCGCCGAACTGACGTGCGGCGATGTGCCGCAGTTCGACGCGGTGCGCGCGCTGTACAAAAACGACGACCGCTTGCGCGTACCGCCGGTGATCACCACCTATTTGGACAAGGGCGCACAACAGATTGAGATCGAATCAGAGGTGCGATAAAAATCTGCCATAGAGAAATTTTTGTTTTTTCCTCTATGCCCCTATATTCTCTATGGCACTGTGCGATTTGCTCGGAAGCGCGTTCGTGAGTATAATGCGCTCGTCAGTGAGAGGGAACAAGCGTCGCGTAATTGATCAGAGAGACGGGCGCAAGGTGCAAGCCCGATGCAAGCCAGCGACGTTCGCCGCCCTTGAGACGTGAGAGGAAAGCCGCACGGCAAGTAAAACTCACCGGGCGCTCCCGATAGCGAGCACACGAGGTTCGACGCTTACGCGCCGGACAAATCGAGGTGGTACCACGAGATCAACTCGTCCTCAAAAATTTGAGGACGAGTTTTTTGTTAGGGAAATACCCAACCCCACCCTAGTCCTCCCCTTTCCAAGGGGAGGGTTGGGAGGGGTGATTGGTTCGGGCAAAAACCGCCCTCGCAATGACAGATAGACTTTTTGCAGGAGGAATCATGCAAGCCAATGAACTGCGCGAACGCTATCAACAATTTTTCGAAGCACGCGGACACAAACGAATTCGCTCTGCGCCCTTGGTGCCGGAAAACGATCCGACGGTCTTGTTCACGACGGCGGGTATGCATCCGCTTGTGCCCTTTTTATTAGGCGAGCCGCATCCACTCGGACGTCGTTTGGTAGACGTGCAGAAATGTCTCCGCACCGACGACATTGACGAGGTCGGCGACACATCGCATCTCACTTTTTTCGAGATGCTCGGCAACTGGTCGCTCGGCGATTATTTCAAAGCGGAATCGCTCGCGTGGAGTTTCGAATTTCTGACGCGTGATCTGGCGATTGAGCCAACGCGTTTGTCCGTCACCGTTTTCGCCGGCGATGCCGATGCGCCGCGCGATGATGTGTCCGCCGAAATTTGGCGACGCCTGGGCATTCCGGAAAATCGCATTTTCTATTTGCCGAAAAGAGATAATTGGTGGGGACCCGCCGGCACGACCGGACCGTGCGGACCCGATTCGGAAATTTTTTACGACACCGGCAAACCCGATCATCCTGGGTGTATGCCGGGTTGTCACTGTGGCAAGTGGTTCGAAATCTGGAACAATGTGTTCATGGAATTCAACAAGACGAGCGACGGACGATACGAAAAACTGAAACAGCAATGCGTGGATACTGGGATGGGCGTGGATCGCACTGCCGCCGTCTTGCAAGGACTGGACGATGTGTTCCTGGTCGAAACGCTCTACCCGCTCATCCAACGCATCGAAACATTATCGGGTCTGCGGTACGCGGACAATCCGCGCGCGTTCCGCGTCATCGCCGATCATGTCCGCGCGTCGACGTTTGCGATTGCGGATGGCGCAACGCCGTCCAACGTCGAAGCCGGGTACGTCATCCGCCGCTTGATTCGCCGCGCGGTACGCTATGGACGCGAGGTAAACATCACGCGTGATTTCTGCGCTGAGTTGTCCGGCATCGTCGTTGACCTTTTCGCGCACGCGTATCCCGAACTCGCGCAACGACGCGTGCACATCGCGGACACGTTGGCGCGCGAAGAGATCAAGTTTCAGAGCGCGCTCGCGCGTGGGCTGGGCGAGTATCACAAAGTTGTCGAGCAAATTCGCACGCATGGCGAAAACACGATTCCTGCGTCCGAGGCATTCAATCTTTTCGAGACGTTCGGCTTTCCGTTGCCATTGACGGTCGAGTTGGCGCGCGAGCAAGGATTGAGTGTGGATGAAACTGGCTTTGAGGCATTGTATCGGGAGCACAAGGAGGAATCGCGGCGCGGGAGTGAGCACAAGTTCAAAGGCGGGTTAGCCGATCACGCCGAGACGACGACACGATTGCACACCGCAACGCATCTGTTGCATCAAGCACTGCGCCAAGTCCTGGGAACCTCCGTGCATCAAATGGGATCGAACATCACGGCGGAACGCTTGCGTTTCGATTTTTCGTACCCGGAGAAATTGACGCCCGAACAAATCGCAGAGGTTGAACGCATCGTCAACGAACAAATCGCGAACGACTTGCTGGTTTCGGTCGAGGTGATGCCACTCGATCAGGCGACGGCGTCCGGCGCACTCGCGTTCTTTGGCGAAAAGTACGGCGACCAGGTCAAGGTTTACTCGATTGGCGGATTTTCGAAAGAGGTGTGCGGCGGTCCGCACGTGACCCGCACGAACGAACTGGGGCGATTCAAAATCGCCAAGCAAGAAGCGGTGGGGCAAGGCGTGCGGCGCGTGCGCGCAGTGTTGGAATAAAAAAGACCTTCCAGGCGCTTGCGCGAAACCTGGAAGGTCTTGGAATCACAACAAACTCTTCATCCACTCGGGCGTGAGGTTGTAGAACACGGCATTCAACCATTGGAACTTGTCCAACAACAATAGCGCGCCCATCACAACGAGCAAGATGCCGCTCGCGATTTCGATCTTACGCAGATGCGGAGTGAGTTTCCGCAGCCATTGCCTTGCGCTCCCCAACCCAAACGCGACGAGCAAGAATGGAATGCCCAGCCCCGCCGAGTACGCCAGCAACAACCCCGTGCCTTGCAACATCGTCGCCTCTTGCCCCGCGAGCGAAATCGCCAGACCCAGGTTCGGACCGACGCACGGCGTCCAGCCCGCGGCGAACGCCATGCCGGTCAACAGCGAAGTCGGATAGCCGAGCGACCGTTGCCCCACATGCACGCGCGCCTCTTGATACAAAAACGGAATCCGTACGATACCGATAAAGTGAATCCCGAACACGATCAAGATCGCGCCGGCGATGTGACCCAGGTCAACTTTGCTGACGAACACGGTGAGCACGGAGAGCGCGCTAAAGATCGCGATAAAGATGAGCGTAAAGCCGAGCACGAACGCGCCCGCGTGCGCAATCGCTTCGCGCCGCGCGGAGACGATGCCTTCTGGCGTCACCGCCGCGCCGCTGAGATAGCCGATGTAAATCGGTACCATCGGCAGCACACACGGCGAGAGAAACGAGAGCAAGCCGGCGGCAAATGCAATCAACACGGACATATCAATCCTCTTTCAATTCCTACACGTTGACGGAACTCAACGACGCACGCACCTCATCCGCGCGAAGCGGCGCGGCAAGCGTGACGTGATCGTCAATCATCAGAACCGGAATCTTTTCAAAGTACTGTTTGAACCACGCGTCGTTCGTCGTAATGTCGCGTTCCTCAATCGCCAACGCGAATTCGTTTTGCAAATCGCGCAACATCGCCATCGCATCTTCGCACAAGTGACAACCCGGCTTGGTGTACATCACAACGCGATGCGACATCATTGCAGTTTCGCGATTTCCTCGTCAATCTTTGCATCCGGGATCGGTCCGCCGACGATAATGTCGCGCACGATGCCGGCGCGGTCAATGAAAACACTCGTCGGCAAACCAGTCACGCGATATGCGCGCGCGGCGCTCCCGTCGAGATCGCGCATGATCGTGAAATTCACGAGCGAATTTCGCATAAATGCCAGCACGCCTTCGTCGGTGTTTTCGTCTTGCGTGTTGACGCCGAGAATCACAAAATCCTTGTCGGCGTACTCCTTGGTCTTGCGCACGAACGCCGGAAATTCGGCGCGGCACGGACCGCACCACGTCGCCCAAAAGTTGACGAGCACGATCTTGCCTTTCAACTGCGACAACACGACTAGTTCGCCGGTCATAGATTTGAGTTTGATCTCCGGCGCGAGGTCGCCGATTTTCACGATGCTGGGTCGCGCACTCGCATTCGTATTCGCGCTCGTGCTCGCGCTGGGACTAATCATCCCGCACGCGCTCAACAGCATCGCGCTGAAAATCAGAATCCCTGCGAAGGTTTGAACGGGCAATTCAAGCGGAATCGAAACCGCTCTGATCGTGCCATGCCGAAAAGTAGCACGCAACCATCGCAAGGATATGTTACGTATCTCTCGCATCTCTACCTCGATTCTATGCGTCGCCCGCGTCAGTATGTTCGCTCGCGATGGACTTTTTCAGTTCCTCGATTTGGTCGCGCAAGTTTCGTTCGCGCCGCGACAGCATGAACAGATAACCGAGCAGGAACACCCAGACCACCGTGTACCCGTAAAACAGATAAGACAAGTTGCGAATTTCCGCGAGTAAATCTTTGAGCGTGATTTCCATCGGAGAACCTCAATGCGATTATTTCGCCGCGCGCGCGCGACGCAACACCAGCAGTTCGTCGCGCACCGTTTCGAGACGCGTGCGATACGCGACCAAATACGTGAATAGAAACAGATGCGCGATGATGCACACCACTAACGCCTGCGTCATTTCCGGCGTCAAGCCAAATGTAATCTGCTGTTCCGCCGTTTGCTGAAACAGCACAGGCGAAATGCCGCGCCAGATACGCGCGCTCATAATCACGATGGGCACGTTCGCCATGCCCAGGATTCCGTACACGGCGGCAAACCGCGCGACCCGCGCATCATCGCGCGCCGAGGCGCGCAACATCAAGTACGCGATGTAGATCAGCCACATGATGAGGAACGTCGTGAGGCGCGGGTCCCACGTCCACCACACGCCCCAGATCGGGCGCGCCCAAATCGAGCCGGTCACCAGACCGATGGTGGAAAAGACCACGCCGACTTCGGCGGACGCTTCCGCCACGCGATCCCACGCGCGCGACGACGTTTTCAAATAACCAATGGACACGACGCCGACGACGAGCGCCGAGACCATGCCGGCGGCAATCGAGCCCATGTGAAAAAAGAAGATGCGATAGACTAAGCCCATGTTCACTTCGGTCTGTGCGTACAGGAACGCCATATACAAACCGACGACGATGAGAACCAACGTCGCCAGCCCAAGCAGGTCAAGCCAACGATCCGAGTTACGCGACATTTTTCCATCCCATTCGACGGGTATTAAACCGACACGACCTCACGTGGTAACCAACACTCGCTCGACTGCTTCCGATAATTCAACAGTGACGAACCGATCCGCGCCGAACAAGTAATCCTCGCCGCTTTCATCAACCACTCGAATTAATCCATCTCGTTCCGCACGTTCATCTGGAATGACTTTGTAAATCTTTCGGCGAATCAGCGAAGCTTCATAGTCAGTGTTATTGATGCAGAGGACAAATCTTTTTTTCATCTGCTATTCTTCTACCACGTACTCGAACACCAGGAACGCGACGACGATAAAGATCACATCGTACGTCACGAGAATGCTGAACCAGTTGAACACCTCGTCGAACGCGCGCTCTTGCAACGCGCCTTTGGTCAGATTCACCGCCGCCATCAACAGCGGGACCGAAACTGGGAAGAGCAGAATTGGCAACATCACTTCGCGCATCTTGGTAGACGACGCGACCGCCGACAACAGTGTACCCATCCCGGCAAAGCCGAGTGTGCCAAGCACGATGTACGGAATCAGGGGCCACCAGGGCAGGTTCGCATTGTTCAACACCGCGAACAGCGGGAGTGTCGCCGCTTCCATCACGCTGATGAAAATAAAGTTGCTCGCAGCTTTGCCCAGAAACACCGCGCCGCGATCCACCGGCGACAACAACACGCCTTCGAGACTGCCCTTGTCTTTTTCCGCTGCGAACGAACGTCCCAGACCCAGGATGCCGCTGAACGTGAACGCGACCCAGAGCACGCCCGCGCCCACTGCGCGAATATCGAGACCCTGCAACTCAAATGCGAAATTGAAAATGACCAGCACCAACAGCGAGAACACCACCATTGCGCTCAAGTTTTCTTTGGTGCGAAGTTCGGCGGCGAGGTCTTTTTGGACGATGGCGGAAACTTGGCGGAGGAATCTCAACGTTGGTCTCCCAGCACTCCAGCATAAATCTGCATAAACCCGGCGAGGTCGCGCCACTCGCGGCGCGGCAAATCATGGACGACGCGCCCGGCTTTCATGATGATCGCGCGGTCGGCAATCGCCAGCCCGCGTTCGAGGTCGTGCGTCGAGAACAGCACCGCGCGCCCTTCGTTTTTCGCGTCGAGCATGATCGCGTCGAGCATGTCCGCCGCGATCTTGTCTAGCCCGGTGTACGGCTCGTCGAGCAGAATCACGGCGGGGTCGTGCAATAACATGCGCGCGAGCGTGAGCCGTTGCTGCAACCCGCGTGAGAGCGTGCGTGTAATGTCGTTCAAGCGATGCGCGATGCCGACGCGTTCGGCGACCGTGCGCACGCGTGTCGTCGCGTCCGGCAAATCGTACAGCCGCGCGTAGAACGTGAGATTCTCCAACGCGGTCAGGTCGTCGTACATGAACGTTTGATGACCGACGAACCCGATCGCTTGGCGCGCGGCATTCGGATGTTGCGCGAGCGGAATCTTACCGATCAGGATTTGTCCGGCGTTCGGTCGCGCGAGTGTCGTGAGCGCGCGCAAGAGCGTCGTCTTGCCCGCGCCGTTCGGTCCCACGAGCGCGACAATTTCCCCCGGCACAACGCGGAACGTCACATTCCGCAGCGCCCAGCGCGCGCCAAAGGTCTTGTCGAGTTTTTCAACCGCGATGAGCGTATCGCTCACTCTTTGGTCTCCGCGTCCTTGGCTTGCATCAACTCGCGCAGTTCGGCTTTGATCGCATCGCGTTGTTGCTTGTATTCCTCTTGCGCGATTTTGCCGGCTTCGAATTCATCGTCCAGGTCGGCGAGTTTCTGCAAGAGTTCGAGGCGTTGACTGTCGGTTGACGCCGGCGCTTCTTCCTCTTCTTCCTCGTACTCCTCGTCCTCTGCGAATTGCGCGGCGCGGCGACGCGTGATCGCAAAACCGATCAGACCGAGCGCGGCGATACCCACGACACCCAGCACAACGCCGGCAATCAATGTGTTGTTATCCTGACCGGTGGGCGCGGATACGGGTCCCCCACTCGGCGCGGTCGCCGAACTACCCGCGCCGGTCAAATTGGAAAACGTCGCGCGCACTTCGGTGCCGGCTTTGATACTGCTTGCGGTCGTCTGCAAAAAGGTTTGCCCGCTTTGCGTCGGGAAAAGCGACGTCGCACCCAGTTGTGAACTCTGCACATTGGCTTTGACATCCGAAAGCAAGATGCGCAACGTGGGAGTATCGAACGGCAATGCCAAGCGAAAATCGTACGTGGGCGGAGTGTACGGAACGGTATAGTTGAAAACGATTTGATCCACGCCCGGCGCAAAGGGCAACGTGTACGTAATCACGCCATCGCCGACCAGCGTTGTGGACTCGACCGTCGGACTGTCGAATTGAAATGCCTGCGCCTTTGCCAACGTGGGCACGATGAGCGTCGGATCATGGGGACCCGCATGGATGATCGCGCGGTCGCTCATGTTCACGACTTGGACGATTTGCACGATCTGCAAGATGCGCGGTTGCACGTCAATCACCAAATGCGTCTGCATCACTTGGAGCGATGCGCGATCCGTCGTCGTGTCGTGCACCTGCAAGGTTTGCGTCACGGTCGTTTGATTCGCCGCGAACGTGAACACATCGGACGCGTAATCCACGCCGAGGTAGGTCGTCGTGAGCAAATAGCGCGTGCCCGCGTTCGTGTCGAGACTCGCAAAAACAAATTTACCATCGTTGTCGCTTTTGGTCGTCTGCGAGATCGGTGTGCTTGCATTCGCGACAGCGCTGTAGAGCGTCACGACGAGACTCGATGGATTTTGCAGTTTAGCATCTTTGGTGCCGTTGACAATTTGTCCTTCTAGTTTACCCTGCCCGCCGGCTTGTGCGTCGACGCGCGCGCTGGGCGCGAACAATGCCAGTAATGCGACGAACGCGATAGCGGCACACAAAAAGAGCGCATGTTTTGCGTGATAAAAGGTTTGTGTTTTGATGGGAATTTCCTTTCAAATAATTGTATGCTTAGAAACGCGAGATAACAGGATGTACAAGTTTAAACTGTAAACCTGAGCAAGAAAAGAGTGGGGAATTTCGGCATTGGTAGAGACGTTGCACGCTCCGCGAACGTCTCTACCAATGCCAATTCTAAAAACAAACCTCGACATCACACTCACAATTTCGCGCCGCACTTACTACAAAACTTGTCACCCGCGCGGCGCGGCGTGCCGCATTTCCCGCAGAATCCGAGCGCGGGTTCGGCTTTTGCCGCGCGCGTGGGCGCGACCGGTTTTTCAACCGCACTTTGTTTTTTGGCGCGCAAGCGCGCGACCTCGCTCTCGATGACATCTTCTTTGGCGCGGCGCATCTGCGCGACCTGGGCTTCGATTTGCGCGTCGAGTTGCTCGCCATTCCTGCTACTTGCCGCGTCAATCTGTTGGAGCAATTGCGCCGCGCGCGTTCTGTACTTGTCACGCAGCGTCGCGTAATCGGTTTGCGATAATTTACCGAGCGAATAATCGAAATCGAGATCGCGAATCGCATCGTACGTCGCATCGCGTTGCGCGAGCAACGGATCGAGCGCGTTTTCCGGCGCGCTCAACTTGGCGCGCGGCGCGGTGAACAACGGGTACGCGATCACCGCGAGGGTAATCACAACGACTAGAGCGATGAGAATGTATTCCAAGCTTCCCCCGTAGAGGCGACGCCTGCGTCGCCTCTACATCAAAATCGAATTTAGGCGTGCGCCGGCTGTTTCGCCAGAGTGTCTTGCCGTTGCAACGCGGGTTCGCGTTCGTTGGGCCACGCGGCGATCAGCGTAAACAGCACGAGTCCGATGCCGCCGAGCCACAACCACGCGATCATCGGGTTCACGTACGCGCGGAATGTGACCGTCTCGAAATTCGGTTCCCAGCCGGCGATGATGACGTACAAGTCTTCTTGCAGCGATGCGACAATCGCGGGCTGAGTTTGCGTTTCGCCTTGTCGTTCGAAGAAACTGCGCGCCGGCGAGATCGTCGCGACGCGCACGCCGCCGCGAAACACGCCGAGCGTTGCCGAGGTCACGCGCGCTTCGCCGCTCGGAAATTCCGGCGAAAGTTTTTCGTACTGGAGCGTGTAATCGCGCACCTGCAAGGTCTCGCCGGGCTTGAGCGCGCGCGTCACGTCGGTCGTGTAAACCTGGGAACCGATGATGCCGACCGCCATCATTGCGACCGCGATGTGAATCAAGTAGCCGCCGTAGCGTTGGCGATTGCGCGCGAGCAAATTCAGAAACGCGACGCCGACATTCTCGTGCGTATTGCGCGCGCGCGCCCACGCGCCTTCGGCAATTTCGCCAATCGTCGCGATGAGAGCCAACGCCGCGAGAAAATAGCCCAGCAACGCGACCCACTCGTGAACGCCCAGCGCGAACAGAATCGCGCCGACGATAACCGCGCCGATCAACGGTCGCACGAGTTTACGAAGGAATTTCGCGCCGGTCGCGCCGCTCCACCCGATCAACGGAATGATCGCCATCACAAGCAACAGTGTGCCGAAAATCGGCGCGGCAACCTGGTTAAAGTACGGTGGACCTACGGTCAGTTTCTGGTTGTACACGAGTTCGCTGAACAACGGATACACGGTGCCCCACAGCACGACGAATGCCGCGCCGACAAAGAGTAAATTGTTCAGCAGGAAAAACGCTTCGCGGGAAAAGAGCGAATCAATTTCACGCTCGCTCCGCAATTCCTTGACGCGCGTAAACAACAACCCGGTCGCGACTAGCGTAATGCCGGCGATGAACGAGAGGAACCACGCGCCAATGTCCGACTCGGCGAAGGCGTGCACCGACGAGATGATGCCGCTGCGCGTCAGGAACGTGCCGAACAAGACGAGCGCGAAGGTGATGATGATCAAGCCCATGTTCCAGACTTTGAGCATGCCGCGGCGCTCTTGCACCATCACCGAATGGAGAAACGCGGTCCCGGTCAGCCACGGCATGAACGCCGAGTTCTCGACCGGATCCCAGCCCCAGTACCCGCCCCAGCCGAGCACATCGTACGCCCAGCGTCCGCCGAGCATCAAGCCCATCGAAAGAAAGAGCCAGGGCGCGAGCGTCCAACGGCGCGTGGTGCGCAGCCACGAGACACCCAGGTTGCCACTCAACAATGCCGCCATGCCGAATACGAACGGTATCGTGAATCCGACGTAACCCAGGTACAACATCGGCGGATGAATCGCCATCGCCGGATGTTGCAACAATGGATTCAAGCCCTGTCCATCCGGCGGAATGAACAACATGCCGCCTTCTGGACGAAACAGAGACATGACCGTTTTTCCACCGACCATCCACCAGCGCGCGAACGGACTGCTGACGAACGCCAACATGAACGCGAAAAATGTTTGAATCGCCATCAACGCCACGATGACGTACGGCATCAAGTCGTGATCGCGTTCCCATTTGCGGAGAATCACCGCCGCCGAGTAGAGCGACAGAATCCACGACCAGAACAACAGACTGCCGGCTTGATTCGCCCAGAGCGCGGTCACGGTGTAGAGCGATTGCAGTTCACTGCTTGTGTTGTTTGCGACGAGCGCGATCGAAAAATCGCGCGTGTAGAGCGCGACGACGATGACAGCGACGGCGATCGTCATCAACGCGGTGAACAACAGCGTGCCGTTGCGCGCGCTCGTGACAAGTTGCGGAAGGTTGCGCTTGGCGCCCAGCCACGCGGCAATACCGGTGTACACCGCGACGACGAGCGCGACGAAGATCGAAATATATCCCAGGATTGGCATGGTATCTCTCTCTAGGTTTCAGACCAGTTGCGGTATCAACCACCCGCGACTTTTTCCTTCGGCATAATCCAGGTTTCTCCAAGAAACCTGGATTCTTGCATCACTTTTGAGAATAGTTGAGATTGCCTTGCTCGGTACTTGTGTGCCATTCGATCTGGGATGGATCGTACTTGGATGGGCATTTCGCGAGCACGAGCGACGCTTGGAACACGCCACTACCGTCGAGTTTACCTTCGGCAATCACCTGCGTACTTTTCTCGAACGTGTCCGGCAACACGCCCTTGTAGACGACCGGCACGACGTTCTTCGCCTCGTCGGTCAACGTGAACTGCGCGGTGACTTCTTTACTGTTAATGTGCGTTGAATTCGGCAAGAGATTACCGCCGATGCGAACCGTCTGCTTGGTCGCGGCATCGCCTTTCGATTTCAATTCGGCGAGCGTGAGAAAGTACTGTTGATTGCCTTGCAGACTTGTGAACGCGAACGCGGCAATCGCACCCAAAATGAGAAACGCGCCAAGCAACAGTTTCGTCTGGCGCGGCAAAAAGCCCTTGTCCTCCCGGACCTCGGGCATACGTACCGTTGTCATTCTTTCACCTCACAGGACGCGCCGATGCGCGCCAAAAGTGTGTCCCACCATCAGGACGTTGAAAAGTATAACACCCAACGCGGGCATTGTCAAAGAACTTTTTTCCCACTTTACGATACTCTAACAATCGCCCAGAGCCGCTGGGTTTTTTGAATTCTGCGGCTCGCGCTTTACGGCAACGGCGTATTGCCGAGCACGATGTACCGCAATGCCGACAGCGCGCCAAGTTCGGCGAGCGCGCACGCGATTCCCGCGGCGAATGGGTTGAGCGCGTCGCGCCACGTCACGCACGTGGACTCTTTGCGAAACACGATCAACAGAAACACCACGTTGATGAGCGCGACGAGAATCAACACGCTCGCGCTCGAAATGATCGAGAGCGGATACAACCAGATGCCCCAACCCGACGACGCGAGCGCGTACACAACGACGAGGGGAACAAATCCGATTGCAAATTCTTTCCAATTCGCCAAAAGCGGACGCGTGTCGTTTGCGCGCCAGAGCGTAAAATTCACAACCGGCGTCAGAATCCCGGCGAACGCGTAACCGCACAACAATCCGGTCGCCAAGCGCAAATCGAGGCGCGGTTCGTACAAATGCGGCACGATTTTCAAATCGTAAAAGAACGCGTTGAATCCGTCGAAACCCATGATGCCGACGAAGATGATCAGCGCGACCAGAATTCCTGGCGCGGGCATTCCTTTCGCGCGCGCGCGTCCCAGGATCGCGAGATAAATCCACACCGCGAGAAATCCAACGTACATCCCCACCTTGCGCGCTTCAAGCGAGAGTTGCATCGGCTCCGCCGGATCGAACGCGGCAAAGCCAGGAACATTTGCGCGCAGCCAGTCTTCGCCCGGCAAATGCGTGTCGCCGAAAAAGTGCGTGTGCCCCGGTCGTTGCGGGTCCAGCCCGTACGGAATCGCGTCGAGTTTCGCTTTGAACGGAAACGGCGCGAGCAGAAAGATCGCGCCCAACGCGATCAGGAACGCGGGCGCGAGCCAACGGTGTACTAGAACCATGAAATCTCCACAAGCGTTACGCGACCATCCAGGCGCTTGCGCGAAACCTGGAAGGTCTTACAAGTTAACACGGCGCGCGCGCGCCCACTGCTCTTGCGCTTGGCTACGCAAATCACGCATCGCGATTTCGACATGCGGATACGCGAGCCAGACCGACCCCATGCCGAACAACGCGCCAGTGATCGTGCGGAGCATGTAATCGCTTTGGCGCAAACCGATCAACTGCGAACCGCCATCAAGCCCCATCGGTGCGACGGCGAAGAGTACCCACAATCGCCAATCGAGTGGTCGCAGTTGGCGGCGGAACAGGGCGAACATCAACCCGCCCCAAATCATCGCGCCATAGATCGCGAGATCGCGTTCGCAGACCGCGACCTTGTAACCCAGTTCCGCGTTGCCGCGAAAATCGCGCCAGAAAAACGAGATGGCATTTTCGTCCGCGCCACCGGGAACGAGCGCGCGCAAATCGTCCAGGGGATAGACCGGTTGCGCTCCAAAAAGAAAATAACTGCGGTGCGCGAGTTGGTGACAATTCAAACTGAACAGATTGTACACCCACTCGGCTTGCGTGACGTAGCCATAGTGCATCAATATCGGCGCGAGAAACGGAACGCCGACGTACAATCCCAGCATCCCGGTGACCAGCGCAAGCCAATGCCGCGCGATGAAAAACACCAGGCGGTCTACCATCAGTACGATAAGGCGCACAGCCGGTGAAGTAGATGGCGGGGAAGAATAGTGAGGTGGTTGGTTCATCAATTGACATCACACTCTAGTTTGACAATGTCGCATTTCATTTTTCTCACCACGGAGACTACAGAGATCACAGAGAAAAAATAAAATCTCTGTGCCCTCTGTGCTCTCTGTGGTTAATCTGACATTGTCAAACTAGTCATCACGGGTTCAACACAAACCATTTCCACGCACGCGCGGGCGCGGGAATGCCTTTGAGATAGAGCAAGTAACCATCGTAGCCCAGGCGCGCGAGCGTGTTCCATTCGCCGACCGATTGCATATCGTCTTCGGCGTACACTTCGCGCATCGCCTGGTACCAATTCAATCCTTGCCGTCGTTCGATATGCCAGTACTCCGCACCGATCTTGTTCGTTTTCCAATCAAAGTCGTCGCCATCCGCGGATGAAATACGCGACCAACCGTACTGCCGCGCGAGTTCGGTGAAATCAACATAGAACCCATACGCCGGCGGTTTCTTGACGCCGCCCTCGCCGCGTCCGACGATCCAACGCGCGCGATACGACAAATCCCAGGGCGCGTCTTTCAACGGCTCGCCCTGCGTACCATTTTGCGCGGACGCGCGCAAGTACACACGCCAATACGTCTCGCCGAGCAAATCCTCGCGCACAATTTCCATTCCGTTGTAATCCACACGCGTATCCACTGCGCGACCGGCTTTGTGCCAACTCAATGTATCGCACGTCGCATCGCACTTGTAATCTACCGGGCGCGTCATATCCGATACGAGCGCGAGAAAATCGTATCCGACTTCTTGCTTGGCGCGCACCGTGAGCGCGTCCCATCCATCGGCGACACGACTGCTCAGTCTGCTAAAACCGCCTTCGAGTTTCGAGGTGCGAATGCGGCGCAATTCGTACGGATGACCGCTGTCCGGTGCCGCCAGGTCCGGCTGTTCGCGATACAGCGCGACCTCGTTATTAGATGCGTCACTCGCCGCGATGGTTGCATCGCTCGCCCACACGACCGACGACGCGAACGTCGGACCGTTCTCGACGATGCGCGGCACCGACCACGAACCATCGGCGGGCACGAGATAAATCGGTTGGCGTTTCGGACGCGGCGAAATGAACGCGATCCATTTGCCGTCGGGCGACCACGCGGGCTGATCGTCCCAGCCGCTGAACGTGAGCCGCCGCGCATTTTGGACCCCGCTCGTCGCGAAATCCGCGACGTAAATCGCGCGTTGCCCATCGCGATCGGACACGAACGCAATTTGCGTGCCGTCCGGTGACCAGACCGCTTTTTGTTCGTTGAATTTGTTCGCGGATAGATTCGTCGCTTTGCAATTGCGCGTGCAATCCGCGTTGACGATGAAAATTTGTTGCGTGCCGGTGCGCCAACTCGTGAACGCGAGCCAACGTCCGTCCGGCGACCATGCCGGCGCGTAGTCGTGCGCCTTTTCGTTCTCGGTGAGATCCATCGCGCCGGACCCGTCCGCATTCGCGACCCAGATATCCAGGTCGCCGCGCGCGTACGATTCGAACACGAGACGTTTGCCATCGGGCGACCACACCGGCGCGCCGCTGTACATCATGCCGCGCGTGACGCGCGTGACGATGTCGCCGCGCCATGTGTAGAGTTCCCACACGCCATCGCGCTTGCTGCGAAACGCAATCGCTTTGCCATCCGGCGACACGGCGGGATCGCGCGCAGACACGATGTTCGCCGCGAGACGTTGCCACTCGCCGCTATCCGGATCGGCGGTGAAAAGATTCCACGCGCCGCCGCTCTCCGCGGAAACGATCAAACGACCGGTCGGCGCGGGCGCGGCGTCGGGCGCGGCAGAAACTGACGCGGAGGTTGACGAATGAAAAGCGAGGAGCAGCAAAACGACGAGCGCGTACCAAAACGAACGTGGTTGAAACACTGTGTGGATCATTTCCTTCTGCTAACGAACTGTGCGGCGATTATACTCTAGAATAGAGCGAGCGTCAAAGCAAACCATCATTTTCAACTTGACTAGGCGCGCTGGCAAACCTATAATAGGCGCATTCAATTTTTAGGAGCAATCATGAACGGACGCTTTGCAAGCGAAGAGATCACACTCGAAGGGCACATCATTGACTCGGGCATCTTGTCCAAGGTCTGGGGCGTCGTGATGGACCTGGGCGGCGAATTCGATTTGCAAGAGATTCGCGTCGGTCGCCACAAAACCGAAACCTCGTTCGCGCGCATGCGCATCTCCGCGGATACCGAAGAACAATTGCATCGCATCCTCATTGCCGTGCAAGACGATGGCGCGGTGCTCGTTTCGCGCGACGATGCACACACAGCCGCAGTCACGCGCGATGGAATTCTGCCGGACGATTTTTATTCGACGACGCATTTGCCGACCCAGGTACGGCTCAACGGTCAATGGGTGGACGTGACCGGCACGGAGATGGATTTGGTCATCGTCGTAGATCACGCGCAGAACACGGCGCGTATGACGCCGATGGCGGACGTGCGCGTGGGCGAGCACGTCGTCGTCGGACACGAAGGCATTCACGTACTCCCGCACGAGCGCGCGCGCGAACGCGAACTGTTCGCGTTCATGGGAAGTGAAGTCTCGTCCGAAAAACCTAAACGGCTCGTCATCGAAGAAATCGCCAAGGCGATGCGCGCGACGCGCGCGCACGGCGGCAAGATTCTCGTCGTCGCCGGTCCCGCGATCATTCACAGCGGCGCCGGTCCGTACCTCGCGGCGATCATTCGCGCGGGCTTCGTCCAGGTGCTCTTTGGCGGCAACGCGATTGCCGCGCACGATGTCGAAGCCGCGCTCCTCGGCACCTCGCTCGGCGTCGCGCTCCACAACGGTCAGCCCGTCGAAGGCGGACATCGTCATCACATGGTTGCGATCAACGCGATTCGGCGCGCCGGCAATTTGCGTGCGGCGGTCGAGCAAGGCGTGTTGAAAGAGGGCGTGATGTACGAGTGCGTGCAGAACAAGGTCGAGATGGTGCTCGCCGGGTCCGTGCGCGACGACGGTCCCATCCCCGACGTGATCACCGACACGCAAGAGGCGCAACGCAAAATGCGCGCGGCGCTGGGCGGCGTCGAAATGGCGTTGATGATCTCGACGATGTTGCACTCGATTGCGACCGGCAATATGTTGCCCGCCGCAACCAAGGTCGTCGCGGTGGACATCAATCCTGCGGTCGTGACGAAACTCGCGGATCGCGGCACCTTCCAAGCTCTGGGTCTCGTAACCGACGCGGAATTGTTTATGCGCGAATTGGCGGAAGCGCTTCACGTGTAAAGGCAAGCGAAGATAGAATCCAGGTTTCTTCGAGAAACCTGGATTCTGGCAAGTAACTCGACCATGTCCCTCCTCGACACCGTGCGCGCAACGATCGCGCAACACAGTTTGATCAAGCCCGGCGATGCCGTCGTCGTCGGCGTGTCCGGCGGCGCGGATTCGTTGACGTTGCTCGACGTGCTGCGACAACTGCGCGGCGAAATGCGCTTGACGTTACGCGTCGCGCACCTCAACCATTTACTGCGCGGTGAGACGGCGGACGCGGACGCGGATTTTGTCGCGCAACTCGCGCGCGAGTGGCGCTTGCCCGCGACGATTGAAGCCGCCGACGTCGCGCAGATCGCGGAAGAACGCCGGATGTCCATCGAGGAAGCCGCGCGCGTGACACGTTACGCGTTTCTCACGCGCGTCGCGCAAGCCGCCGGCGCGCACGTCATCGCGGTCGCGCATCACGCGGACGATCAGGTCGAAACGATTCTGCTGCGGCTCTTGCGCGGCACGGGACTGATGGGTTTGCGCGGAATGGAGTACTCGCTCGATCTCACCGAGTCCACGTTCGAGTATCGCACGCCCGGGTATCCGCTCCGCATCGTGCGTCCGCTGCTCGACGTGACGCGCGCCGAGATCGAAACGTACTGCCAGGAACGCTATCTCTCCCCGCGCACCGACGAGACGAATTTCGACACGGCGATTTTCCGGAATCGGTTGCGGCAAGAGGCATTGCCGTACCTCGAAACGTTCAATCCGAATCTGCGCCAGGTCTTGCTCCGCACCGCGCAACAAACCGCCGACGATTACGCGTACATCCAGCAACAAGTACGCGAGGCATACGCGCAGGTCGCGTCCGCCAGCGAAGACGCGATCATGTTCGACCGTGATTTGTGGAGCGCGTTGCCCATTTCGTTGCAACGCGGCACGTTGCGCGAAGCGATTTTCGAATTGCGCCGCTCGCTTAAGGATATCGAATGGGCGCACATCGAAAACGCGCGATGCATCGCGCTCGACAAGGACACGGGCGCGGAAGCCACGCTACCGCATAACCTCGTGCTCGTGCTCGGCTATAACGAGTTTGCGATTCGCGACACGACCAAACGCTCGCCGATTCCCGATTTGCCGCTGTTGCACGTCGAACGTCTCGACTTGCCGGTAGCCGGCACGTTCGATCTACCGAACACGCATTGGATGGTCGAAACCGAATTGATTGACGCGGTCGAAGTGATTGACAACTGGACGGCGCTGCTCGATTTCGAAAAATGTCAGGGCGCAGTGTATCTGCGTTGTCGGCGTCCCGGCGATCGGTTTCAGCCCGCAGGAATGAAAGGCAAAACCAAAACGCTCAACGAATTTATGATCAACGAAAAAATTCCCGCGGTGATCCGCGACCGTTTGCCCATTCTCGTCGTTAACGATCACATCGGCTGGGTGTGCGGTTGGCGCACCGACGAACGCGTGCGCGCGGTGTACGAAACCAAAGCGGTCTGGCGCGTACGGTTCATTAAGAAAGATGCGTAGTTTGAAGGTGCGATAGTGCGATAGTGCAATAGTGCGATAGTCGGATCGTCTGTTAGCCAACTCCCCAACAACAACCATGCAATCTGAATCCATTCCGCTGAGACCCGCCTGGGTCGAGGTAAACTTACAAGCCATCGAAAACAACGCGCGGCGATTGAAAGATATTCTCGGACGCGACACGGAACTGATGGCGATGGTAAAAGCAAACGCGTACGGACACGGCGCGATCGAGACGGCGCGCGCGGCATGGCGCGGCGGCGCGACCTGGCTCGGCGTGTACGCCGCCGGCGAAGGCATCGAACTGCGCCGCGCCGGCATCGCCGCGCCGATCCTCGTCGTCGGTCCCACGCTCAACGAGTGGATGCCGGGCGCGCTCGCGCACAATCTCACGCTCGCGATTTTTTCGTTCGACCACGCGCGCGCGCTCGCCGATATTGCGCGCGTTCAACACACGCGGGCGCGCGTCCACGTCAAGGTCAACACCGGCATGACGCGACTCGGCATCGAGCCGGAACAAGCAAATGATTTTGTGCGCGCGATCCGCGACCTCGGCAACCTTGAACTTGAAGGCGTGTTCACGCATTTCGCGGTCGCGGACGAGACGCGCGAGTTTAGCATCGCGTACACGCGCGAACAATTGTCCAAGTTCAATCGCGTCGTGGACGAATTCGAACGCGCGGGCATTCGCGTGCGGTACCGCCACGCCGCGAACAGTCCCGCATCGGTGCGCTTGCCGGACGCGCGTTTCAATCTCGCGCGCTGCGGCATTTTGATTTACGGACTCGATCCATCCGACGAGGTAGCGCGTCCAGAAGGATTCGCGCCGGCGTTGTCGTTCAAGACGCGCGTCGCGCAAGTGCGCGCGGTGCCGGCGGGAACGTACGTCAGTTACGGTTGCGCGTTTCGCACCGAACGCGCGTCGCGGCTCGCGGTGCTGATGGTCGGATACGCGGATGGTTTTCGCCGCAAACCAAATTATGGCGCGGTGCTCGTGCGCGGCGCGCGCGCGCCAATCGTCGGACGCGTGTGCATGGATCAAACGATGATTGACGTGACCGACATTGACGGCGTGACCGAAGGCGACGAGGTCGTGCTGATTGGCAAACAAGGCGCGGAGGAAATTACCGCCGAACATGTCGCGCGAAACCTGGGAACGAATAATTATGAGACGACGACGACGATCAGCGCGCGCGTCGAGCGACGGTATGTCTGAGAACGGCGCGCCACCGTCGCGCCCAACCCGTCGAAAAATAGTGCCATTGGCAAAAAAATGCTAATCGTGGTACAATATAGTAAATATCTTTGGGAGGAGGCAACCGATGCCTGAGCGATTACCCAAGATGAATAAGAAAGAGAAACTCAATTTTCTAGCAGACATCGAAGACGGCTATCGTCCGTTCGACAAACGCGCGCTCAAGATGCTCCGCACCCTGCTCGACGATCACGACCCGCAGGTGCGCGCCGAAGCGATTGCGTGTTTGTGGAACGATCCCGATCCGCACTGGATTGACGTGCTCATCGGCAAAGCGACGAACGACGAACACTCCGACGTGCGCGCGCACGCGATCTCGGCGCTCGGGCGGTACATCTACGAAGGCGACGCCGCCGAGTTCGAGGGCTGGGACGCGCCGATGTTCGAAATCACCAAGGTGGATTACGAGAGAGTGACCGATTTCCTCTTTCGAATCGCGCAAGACCCAGACGAGGCGCTCGAAATGCGGCGCTGCGCGATTGAAGCGTTGGCGTTTCGCGTCGAAGACCCGGACGTGACCGAGTTGATCGAGTGGGCGTACCAACAACGCGACCGGCGTTTTCGCGCCAGCGCGATTTTCGCGATGGCGCGCAACGGCGACCCGCGCTGGACCGACAATATCCTCGCCGAGCTACACAGCACCGATCCGGAGATTCAGTACGAAGCGGTGCACGCCGCGGGCGAACTGGGTTTGGAAGAAGCGACCGAAACGTTGATTCAACTCGCGCGCGGCAAGGGCACGCGCAAACCGCTGCGCCTGCTCGCGATCTACGCGCTCGCCGAGACGGGCGACGAACGCGCGTATCCGGTGCTCGACCAGTTGTCGCACGCGCGCGACCGCGATGTGCGCGAAGTGGCGCGCGACGCGTTGGAAGAGTGGTACGACATTCGCGAGATGGAAGAACTGGAGGACGAACCCGTTGGGGAAGCGGAAGACTCGCTTCCGCACATCTGGCAGGGCGAAGGGATTTTTTCCAAGAACTAGGTCCACCTTACACGTGAGCCGCCGATTGAATCGGCGGCTCGCCTTTTTCAGGTCGGGATTAGCACGCCGGTTCAACTCCCCGGCATGCGCTTGCTCAAGCCATAACACGCCGCGCCAATGAGCGCCGCGTGCGGATTGAGAATCACGCGCACCGGTACGCGACGCAGCAATTCGGCAAAACGTCCCTTGCGCGTAAAACGTTCCAAAAAAGTTTTTGCTTTCAGATACGCCAAGATACGCGGCGGAATCCCGCCCCCCAGATACACGCCGCCCGTCGCCAAAACTTTTAACGCCAAGTTCCCCGCTTCGCTTCCCAGGATCGCCACAAACAGATTTAGCGTTGCCACGCAAATCTCGACCTGGCTTTCGAGCGCCGCTTGCACGATAACGGGCGTTGGGTCGTTCGCGGCGGCAATCGCCTTGTGTAACCATGCGGGTTCGCGCAAGCGCCGCACGTCTTTGAAGAACGCGTACACGTTCGGCAAGCCCATGCCGGACGCGACGCGTTCGTAGCTGACGTGATCCATCCGTTCTTGCAAATACTCGAGCAGGTCGCGTTCGAGCGCGGTCGTGGGCGCAAAATCGGCGTGACCGCCTTCGGACGGGAACGCGCGGTACCCTTCGCCATCCCAGGTCAAAAACGCTTCGCCCAACCCCGTGCCCGGCGCGAGGACCGCGCGCGCGCCGTGTTCGACCGGCGCGCCTTCGTTCAACGTTTCCCAGTCTGCCGACTCGAGAAAAGGAATCGCATTCGCGATAGCTTCCAGATCGTTCAACAAACACACCGGCACATTGCCGAGCAGCGCGCTCAAGCGGCGCGCGTCCACGACCCAGGACAAGTTGGTGACCTGCGCGCGTTGGTCAACGACCGGACCCGCCACGTCAATGCAGACGCGCGTCAAATTCAGATGCTGGTTCGCCAGGAATTCACGCACCAGCGCGTCGAGTGACTCGTAATCTTTGCTCGCAAAGACCGCCTGCGCCAGCGGCAGATGTGGACCGCGGTCACGCGCATAGATCGCGAGCGCGGTTTTCGTACCGCCAATATCGCCTGCCAACAACCATTCATTCTCGCGATTCATTTTTACTCTCGCACTGGATTGGGCTGGACAATCACCCGCTCACCCACGACGTTGGCGTTCCGCTCTTGAAAGGCGACCAGACCCAGGGTCCCGACCACCGCCAGGATCGCCCACGCGACGAACGGCATCCCCGGCGCGATGCTCGCGAGACTATTGCCCAGAGGCGGCGCAACGAGATGTCCCACGCCGGCAAACGCCATGACCAAGCCCGTCGCCGTGCCGGCATACGTCGCGCCAATCCCCTCTGTTTCGATGATCAGCGTGATAAAGACGCCCATAAACCCATCGCGCACCATGCCCACGAGCGCGACCGCGATCCACACGGCGAAACCGTCAGCGACCGAGAGCGAACCGACACCGACCGTGATCGCGAGCGCGGCGGCAAGCAAGACCTTGCGACGCGAACCCATGCGATCCGACCATAACGCAATCGGAACGACAAAGAGCATACTCGCCGCGTGAAACGTGGATGCCGCGCTATCGGCGCTATTCGCGAGCCAACCCAATTCGCGCAAATACAACGGCAGATAACCGAGGGTACCTTGAATACAACCGCCGATGCCCAGCATGATCAAACCAAGCAACCACACTTTTCGGATGCGCGCAACATGCTGCAACGCTTGCCAAATCGGGATCGTCCCAGGTTTACCGACGGATACGGGGGAGCTAGCAGGCACAGACCGGGTGAAAAACCAGGGCACGCTGAACGCAAACGCCAGTGCGCCGTACAAAAACAAAACATTCCGCCAACCGCCTAACCAGGGCGACAGGATGGTCGCGCTGATCATCGAAGCCAACATGAATCCAAGCGCCATACCCATGGACAGGACGCCATTCGCCAGACCCAGTTGCCGGCTGGGAAACCAAATGCCGCATGCCTTGATCGAGTTCATCGCGACGAGCGGCGCGACAAAACCAAAGGCAAGCACCGCGGCGAGCAACGAGTTAAAATCGAACGCCGCGCCGCGCAGTGCGCCGAGCGCGCCGATCAGGACGCAACCGATCGTGAGAATGCGCTTGGGTCCGAGCCGGTCGCCTAGAGCGCCCCACGCCAAGAGCGCCAAGACGCTTGGCAACGCGCCAATGCCCCAAATCAAACCAACCTGCACCAAATCCAAATTTAACTCGGACGCGATTTCTTTGAACAAGACGGTCAGACATATCGTTGGCATTGCCGCAACGAAGGCGTTGGTCAGCGCGGCTAAACCCAGGATGTACCAGCGATAGTTTGTATCGTAGCGTTTGCTAATCACGAACAAATTCTACCTCCCGATTCGGGGTGTCCGTCAAAATTTTGGAACACTCAACCTTGCGAAGGTTTTGACGACAAATCAAATAGGATTGCCGTTCAACCTTCGCAAGGTTTTTTCACCACCCAAAAACTTGACGCACACCTCCCGATTCGATAAAGACTTGCCCCACGTTAACGCCCGCCGCCATCAACACACTCGACAGTATACAACAAGCGGCGAATCTTGTCATTGATTCGCCGCGGGCGTTGGATTCCGTTTAACCGTGAAAGGCAAATAAAAAACCACCCCGCAGAAACTATCTCTGCGAGGTGGGACGTTTTCTATTCACGCGTGCGTCGCGAGTTTGTTTGCGGCAACTTGGCGCGCTGCGCCTGATGGTTGACTCAACCCGGCAAACGCGTGCAGTTGCTGAACCAGTTTCGCGGCGGAGGCGACGCCATTGTTGACGTGACGCGGTTGTCCTTGCGCGTCAATGATGAACGTCGTCGGAACACTGAGCACGCCCCACTGATTGGCAAGGTCTATCCGTTCAGACGCGTCCACCTTGATGATTTGCAAAGCATCGCCAAACTGCGCGCGCAATTCCTCGATGGCTGGACTCTGGAGCGTTTGACACGGCGCGCAATCCGGCGTGGTAAAGTAGAGAATCGTCGGCGCGCCGACGCGAAAATCGTCCAGACCCAGGTTCGCCTGATCGCGCTGCACGTGACGCAGAGAGGCAAGACGTAATTTTGTCACCGCGAGATACAAGCCAACGCCGGCGAAAATAATGAGAATGGTGATGCCAAAACGAATTGCAATGTCCATCAACCCGCCTTTTGCGATGGACGCATCCCGGGGAATGTGCCGGGAAGGGGTTGCGCGGTAAAGCCCGGCAAGCGCAAGCGACCGAGCCAATAGTACACAAAACAGCCGGCGCAAAAACCGACGAACAGATTGAGTGCGGCGAGCGCAACGACCAGCCACGTCAACGCCCAGCCGACGATGGCGCTGTTCAGCAGGAACGCAACGAACGCGATCGCGAGCACTGCGCCGCCCATGCCCTGCGCGAAAACGTGCGGTTGCGGGTGATCGGCAATGACATCCGGTTTGACGATGCCGCGCGGCTTGAGAAACCCCGCGTAGATGAATTTGAAACCGGGTTGGCGTAATGCCGTGCCGATCAGCATCACCAAGCCAACACTCGCGACGAGCCACGGCGCGTTGATGATGAACGCGATGATCAGTAAAGCAATGATCGTCGCTTGGTTGACGCGCAACGCGGAATGGTCTACGCGTGTGATTAGATCACTCATGGTTATTTCTCCTGAGATAAAATAAAAAACTCATCGCCGCATTGCCAGCGATGAGTTGAATCGAATCGGATTCGATTTGAAATCATCACCCCAATGCAAAAAACGCGCGATCCAACATCGCGCAACAACACAAGCAACAGACGGTTGGGGTAATTGCATTCGACAAAAGCATCGCTTACATCCTACTTGACATTGTATAATCAGTTGCGACTCTTGTCCATCAAAAACATGTTAGAGCTTGCCGCGGTCAGCCGTGCGAAGGTTTAGCCGATAAAACAGCGAGCTTGGCAGGCGGCAGGCGCGTCATTGCGGAACGCGTTTCCGATCAACCTTCGCAAGATATTGCGCGCATTATTTGAACGGCACGAACGCGAGAATCGTTTCCGGAAACGAATCCGTTGCGATGAGCAAGCCGCGATAGTCCAGTCGCGCGATGGCTTCCCAGTTACGCGCGGTATCCGCGTTCAGCAACACCAGTTGAATCGGCGCGCGATCGGTGAATGCGACGCCGGACTCGTTATACTGAAATTCGACCAAACGCTCGACTTGAGGAAATTTCGCGTGTGTGGGACCTTGCCCGTATTTTGCCGCCAGCGTATCCACGCGCGGCGCTTTGAGTGAAGCATCGTCGCCGGGAAATTGATAGCTGATGCCCCAGAACTTGAACGCGCTATCGGGCGGCGTCACATCGGTCAGGCGATAGTCCAGGTTCGGAAACGTCAGCGTGCCCACGGGCGCGAGTGTTTTTTGATCGAACACGGATGCGATGGGCGACTGGTTCACGCCCGCACCGTTTGCTTCGTAAAAGGTCAGCAGTTTGTCGCCGACGGCGAGCAGTGCCTCTTGGCTGAGATTGTTGATCGGCGCGGGTGATTTGATCGGCGTGAGTTTCGTTGGATCGAATTTCACCTTGCTCAAATCCGGCGCGATGTCGCCTGCCATCAAGTACGCTTGCATCGTGTTGCGGTTTAATTTATTTTCGGTTTCGATGGTGACGAACACTCGATTGCCAACGAACACGATGGATTCGTACCCTTGATAGTTGAATCCGTCCGCGTCAATCCGTTTGATTAAATCGCCATCGTCAAGCTGGATGCGCTTGGGGACGAGCGCATCTTTTTTCGCGCCGTCCACGAACGCGAGGAGGTCGGCTCTGGCAAACGCGAAAAGCGCCGGCGCGGCTTGGGGCGCGATGTTGCGTCGCTTTTCGAAATCGGGATACTGGGGCAACAGAATCAAATAGTCGCCGTACCACGCCATGCCGGAAATTTCCGCGCGCGCGTTGGCAATCGTACCGGAAACGGGAATGACCAACGGCGCGATTTCAGCCACGGGCGTGGTGGTAATAGCCGATGCCGGGGCGACCGTCGGAATTGGCATCGGCGCGCACGCGTTGACGAGCAGCACGAGTAACGTTAAAATAACGCGGCAATCACGTTTCAGCATTGGGGCTCCTTTTACGCGGTCATCAATTTCACATAGATTTCTTCGAGCGCGGATTCCTGCACCGACAAATCCACGAGCGCCCACTCGTTCTCCGCGATCGTTTCGAGCATGTCCGCGATCGCGCCGACGTCGGTCGTGCGAAAAACGTAATTGTCGTCCTTGTGTTCAAAATCGAGCGGCTCGTCTGCTTTGAAGACGACCTGATACTCGCGCCGCCCCAGACTCGCGCGAATTGCGTCCATCGTGTCGAACACGACGAGTTGTCCGTTCTTGATGATGGCGACGCGATCGCAGATGTACTCGACGTGAAAGAGATTGTGCGCGCTCAATAAGATCGTCTTGCCCGCGCGCTTGAGCGTTTTCAAATAGTTGATGATGAAGAACGACGTGAGCGGATCGAGTCCCGAGTTCGGCTCGTCGAGGACGAGCAAATCCGGATCGTGCAACAGCGTGCGCGCAATCGCGACTTTGCGTTTCATGCCTTTGGAGAATTCGCCCGTCATCTTGTCGCGCTCGGGGAGTTTGAGCGAATCGAGGAGCGCATCAATACGCGCGAGCGTCGCGCGGCGCGGCATTCCGTAAAGTTCAGAGAAGAACACGAGGTATTGGTGCGCGGTCATGTTTTCGTAGAGTGGACTTTCTTCCGGCAAAAAGCCAATGTGCCGCTTGACCGCGACGCTCTCTTTTTGAATATCCCGTCCCAGGACGCGAATCGCACCTTCAGTCGGCGCGACGAGTCCGGCGATCATTTTGAGCGTCGTACTTTTTCCCGCGCCGTTATGCCCGATGATGCCGACGATTTCGCCGGTGTTCACGGTCAAAGTCAAATCGTTCACCGCAATGAAATCGCGATAACGTTTGGTGACGTGCGTGAGTTCGATCATGTTTTCGATTTTACTGCAAACGCGGTTAGGATGCAAAAGGATATGAATCAAGTTTGGCTCGTCAACATCGAAAGGATGCCATACGCGGTCGCGCTCGCGTTGCAACATCGCCTCGTCGCGGCGCGCAAGCGCGGTGCGTTGCAGGATACGTTGCTGTTGTTGGAACATCCGCCGGTATTGACCCTGGGACGAAACGCGAAAGACGAAAATATTCTCGCGTCGCCGGAGGCGTTACGCGCGATGGGCGTGGAGGTGTTTCGCGTCGAGCGCGGCGGCGATGTAACGTATCACGGACCCGGACAACTCGTCGGGTATCCGATTCTGAATCTGCGAAATTTCCGGATGGATGTGGGCTGGTACGTTCGCTCGCTCGAAGAGTTGATGATCCGCGCGCTCGGTGATTTCGGTATCGCGAGCCGGCGCAGCGAGAAACTGGTTGGAGTCTGGGTTGAACAGGATTCGCGTGAAGCGAAAATCGCGCAGATTGGCGCGCGGATCGAAGAGTGGATCACGTATCATGGTTTCGCGTTGAATGTGGACCCGAACCTCGCGCACTTTGATTTGATCGTACCGTGTGGCATTGCCGACAAAGCAGTGACGACGATGACGCGCGAGTTGCACCGCGCGATTGAGCCGCGCGCGGTACGCGAGCGCATCGCTACGCGATTTGCGGAGGTGTTCGAAGCAGAGCTGATGGAGATTCCGTACGCAGAATTGCAGGCACAGTTGGAAGCGATTTGACACGGTAGGAGAGGTATGCTATATTCCGTGCCGTTCGTGGGGGCGTGGTGTAGCTGGCCCAACACGCGGCCCTGTCAAGGCCGAGATCGCGGGTTCGAATCCCGTCGCTCCCGCAGCGGCAACTTTCCATAACACGAAAGTTGCCGTTTTCTTTTTGCAGGAAGGGCGGTAATTGATCCTGCGAAATGTCCTTGATCATTCCGTCTTTAATCGCTTGATGCACCGACACATAGTAGCTGGGGCGCAGCATGAGCGCGCACAGATGATCGTCGCACACCCACACGCGTTCCAAAATCAAATTGAAGAGACGTTGTTTCCCCTCAGCGTCCGCTTCGTTCCACTCCTTGGAAAAGTTTTTGAGCAATCGATGTGCCTCGATCAATTCGTCTTGCGGGATCGGTTGCAGTTGCGCGAGCTCAGTTTTGAGTTGCTCGCGCTTTTCGACGTATTCCTCCTGTTTCAAGTACCCCATGTCCCAGCGAAAATCGAGTCGCTCGATGATCGCTTGGATTTCTTTGATACGTTCGTCAAGCCGTTCTTTGCCCAACAAATCGCCGACGGCGTTAACGGCGGATTGTTCCCACTCGTCCGGCAATTCCATGCAACTCAAGAATCCACCCAACTGGTTTTCGATGAGATCGGCGTTGACCATACATTGTGGGCAGCCGTTGCTCCAATCGACGACGCCCGCGCAGCGATAATAGCGCTGACCAAGTGGATTCTTTTGCGCGCGCATTTTGGAATTGCAATGACCACAATACAGCAAGCCCGAAAGTGGATACGTGAGAATGCTGCGAACGGGAGTGCGACGACCGTGAGATAACTTGCGAACCTCTTGACAGCGGTCGAAAATATCTTGCGGGATGATCGCCTCGTGTTGTCCCGTGAACCATTGCGTCGGGACGGATTTGTCGCGGCGACCGTTGGGTTGTTTCTTGTACGAGTGGTAGCGGATGAGTCCCAGGTAGGTTTGATTCTGGAGCATCGAGCGCACCATCTCGCGATTGAAGGGCAGGCCGGTCTTGGACCGGTAGCCTGCCGCATTCAATAGATTTGCAATTTCGCGGTCGGTGTATTTGCCCGTGCCGTATTCGGTGAACGCCAAAAGCAATCCTTCCGCCTCTTTCTCATTGCGAATGAGAATGCCCTCTTTGGTTTTGTCGTAGCCGAAGGGCGCAAGGTTATTGTGTTTGCCCTGGGATGCTTTTTCGCGTTTGCCTTTTTTCGTTTCGGAACTGAGGTTGCGGCTGTACCATTCGGCGACGAGTTCGAGCACACCTTCGGTCAACATGCCGGCGAGACTGTCTTCGTCTTCGGAGAGTTCGGTGACGGAAAAGACTTTGATGCCCAGGTCGGCGCGAAAGAGGGATTTGTAAACGCTGGCATCGCGACGACTGCGTGCCATGCGATCAAACTTGTGGACGACGATGGCATCGAACTGTTTGAGCCGTGCATCGCGCACCATGTCTTGAAAAGCCGGACGATCATCATTAGTGCCGGTAAACGCTTCGTCTTCGTAGAAACGGACGAGCGCGCCGCTGAGATCGCCTTTTTGTTGGGCAACCCATAAACGGATCGCGTGCTTTTGCGCGTCGAGTGAATAGTTGCCACGTTGATCTTCTGAACTGATGCGAACATAACCGACGTACCGCATGATTGCCTCCTCGAAGTGGAATCGATTTTGTGAGATGGATTGGTTGATTTAACGATGCTTGCTTTTGCGACGCGATGCCGATGACTTGGGCGTGGCTTTCTTTTCTTGCGCCTGTTTAAACTGGCGAGTTTTACGACGTGCCGCTGCTTCGCTGTCGCGATACCATTGGGCGACAAATTTCATGATACCTTCTGTAATCTCTGCAACTTCTTTTTCATTCCCTGGCAAGATTGTGTGATTTGGATTTGCCTTCTGCCATTCTGCAAAAGTCATCCGACGTTTTTTCGGCCGGGATGTGGGTTGATCAGATAGTGATTGTTCCATTCAAATCTCCTCGGTGTCAGGGGCTAGGTGCAATCCCCAGCCCCTGGACGGATCATGCAGGTTGTCTATTGACTTAAACAAGCGGAGTGAATACCGACGACATAGGATCGCCGCCTTGACTCTTTGGGCGAGGTGTGGCGTTGCCAGGTCTCGCCTTGCTTGAACGGCTTGCGACAATGCAAGCAACGCTTGGGACCTTTGCGATTCGGTCCTGTCATGTACTCGATAGTCGTGTATTGGTGCGGACGAATGATGTTGTTTGGTCGTGCGCCTTGATGCATGTAGATTCTCCATCGACGAGTGGAGCAAAAGAACGCGGAGGGGTTTCCTCCCAATAGTGGCTGGCAAATGATCGCCCAAGCCGAATGAATGAGATGCAATGAACAAGCCAGGTTCATCGCCGTTTAGGGTAGGGAATAATCAAGTGCGAGACACCTCCTGCAAAAAAGAATCGCCTTCTCCCGTGCGAAGAGAGAAGGCGATTCGCTTCGTTGAAAAACGAAGTAATCAGCCCTTGCTGGCGCTCTGTCCAGCGGCAACTTGTTCTATCAACCCGAGCGTGATAGAATAAGCCCAGCCCTCTCCGTGTTGCGTCACGGTGGTGGGTCAGCGGTTAGGTAATGCTTCCAACATTGCCTAGCCGCGATCTTTTTGTTCGCGAACAAATCCTGGGGATATTATACTATGAACACACGTTCTACGTCAATAGTTTTTGCAAACTTTTTTGCGAAATTCCGGATTTTCGCCGTCGCTCTGCAAGAGGGTATGCAATACCCAGGTTCTTTGCACGCGCGTGCAAAGAACAATCGCAAGTCGGAATAGTATGTGTGCGGGTGCGACATCGAACCCGCACACAACTTCTGCACGCGCGTACATCTAAACGAGCATGGCGGACAATCCGAGAAACGCTCCATACTGTTGGGCGGGAGTTTCATACACACGCTGATCGGATTTCTTGAGCGTGGTGAACCAAATTGGAGCGATGACCACAGTATCCTTTTGCAAAGTTCGCTTCCAAGTTCCCGTAATGTGACCACCAGACAAACTCTTGAGAGGGTGCGAGGAAAATCGGTGTGCCTCTTTGCTCTTTCACCTAGTTCATGTGGGGTTAGCAGAGCATCTCTAGCAAATCTTTGAAATTTGGCTTGATCCTTTCTCAATCATACGAGAGACAAATTTCCAACGAAAACTTGATGCACGCGCGCACATTTATCGTTGTATAGTGTTGTGGACAAATGTTCTATATCTTACTCAATGCACTGCGGACAAATGCTGTTAGGCGACAACCTGAAAAGAGGAGACAAACAGATGAACAAAGTGACACCTTTCCTGATGTTCGATGACCAACTCGAAGCTGCAATCGCGTTCTATACCGCTACGTTCCCAGACTCTGAGATCAAGACTGTTGCCCGTACTGGTAAGGACGGCCCAATCACTTCTGCCGAGTTTGTCGTTGGTGGTCAGTTCTTCATGGGGTATAACGGGGGCCCATACTTCAAATTCTCTCAGGGCTTTTCGCTCTTTGTTAACTGCAAGGATCAGAGGGAGGTTGACGAATACTGGAACAGACTCGTCAGCGCTGGCGCAACCCCATCGCAATGCGGATGGATTACCGATCAATTTGGCATCACTTGGCAAATCGTGCCGAGGCGTTTCATGGAACTCATAGCCGACAAGAACCCGAGAAAGGTACAGGCTGTAATGGAAGCGATGATGACAATGGTGAAGCTCGACGTGGCGGCACTGGAGAAAGCCTATGATGCTGCATAGCAGACGATATGCTGGCAACTGTCGACCGATAAGCACGATACCCGCAAGCTGACTCACTCGAAGCGTTGGTTTTGCACGCCAACGTAGTGGCTTTATCGCCTAACAACGGCATGCAGCGGACGGCGCTTCACGCCGCCGCTGATGTCGGCGTTAGGCGCCATGCCCCGCTCCGCCATACTCGGTAATTGGAAATTCTATAAAGCGGTGCTCGAACTTTTCATTTAACCTCATATCAGGAGGGCTATGAGAAAGGTTGTTTTTGCGATCAATATCACCACGGACGGGTATTGCAGCCACACGGACGGGATTGCCGACGACGAGCTGCACGAGTACTTCACCCGGGTACTGCGCAATGCGAGTCTCCTCCTCTACGGCCGGACCACGTATCAACTCATGGTGCCCTATTGGCCCGATGTCGCCAAAAACTCATCGGAGACAGAAGCAGTCAATGAGTTCGCTCGCGTATTCGACTCGCTGGACAAGGTCGTATTCTCCACCACATTGAAACAAGTTCAGGGAAACAACACGAGAATCGTACGGGCAAACGTTGCGGAAGAGGTGCTCGCGCTGAAGCAGCAGCCCGGGAAAGACATTTGCGTAGGCAGTTTGAGCCTTGCGTCCCAGCTTTCGGAGCGCGGTTTGATTGACGAATATCGTTTCGTGGTTCATCCGGTGGTTGCCGGAAAAGGACCGCGATTATTCGAAACCGTGACGCCGCAGGACACGCTTCGGCTAGACTTGCTCGGTTCGGAAACGTTTCAATCTGGCGTCGTTGCCCTCCACTACCGAAAGCAGACGTGAGTCGTTATGGCGTCTCGTGGCAGATCGTTCCCACCGCAATGGACGAGATGATGCGTCGTGGCACTCGCGAGCAAATTGATCGAGTGACCCAGGCATTCTTGCCGATGAAGAAACTTGATATAGCGAAATTAGAGCAAGCATTCCAGGGCGAAGGGAGACAAAAGGTATGACAAAATTAAACACGTATCTCAATTTTGCGGGCAACACCGAGGAAGCCTTCAACTTTTACAAATCTGTTTTTGGCGGCGAGTTTACCTCGCTGGTCCGTTTCAAGGATATGCCAATGGAAGGGATGCAAATCCCCAAAGCGGACGAGAATAAAATCATGCACATCGGCTTGCCCATTGGCAAATCAGATGTCTTGATGGCGTCCGATACACTTGAATCATTTGGACAAAAATTGAACCTGGGAAACAATGTTCGCCTTTCCCTCCACCCAGAGAGCAAAGCCGAAGCCGACTGGTTATTTAACGCTCTTTCCGCGGGCGGCGTGATCGAGCAACCCATCGCCGATGCGCCCTGGGGCGATTACTATGGCAGTTTCACGGACAAGTTCGGCGTGCAGTGGATGGTCGACTATGTTCGTCCGAAAGGATCGGCATGAACGGAAAAGATTTGCGGGTCTGAATGGATTGGAAAGGAAACCAGCATGAAATTTCTGCTCACTTCCGCTGGCATCAAGAACCCGAGCATCCACAACGCGCTGGTTGACCTCCTGGGCAAACCGATTGCCGAGTCCAGCGCACTCTGCATTCCCACGGCGATCTATCCTTTCCCCGGCGGGCCTTCAATGGCTTACCGGTTTATCAGCGGATCAACCGCCAACCCCATGTGCGAACTAGGTTGGAAGTCGTTGGGTGTGCTGGAGCTCACGGCTCTACCCAGCATCAAAAAAGAGTATTGGATCGCGGCGGTCCAGGAGACTGATGCCTTGCTGGTGCAGGGCGGTGATGTCTTTTATTTGTGCCGCTGGATGAAGGAGTCGGGACTAGCAGACCTCTTGCCGTCGTTGCGCGAGACCGTCTATGTGGGGGTGAGCGCTGGCAGTATGGTGACAGCCCCTATTTTCGGAGAGACGTACGACGACCCGAATAAACCCTTCGTCATCGATAAGGGGTTGGGGCTGGTTGAGTTTGCGTTGCTTCCGCACCTGGATCACGCGGACCACCCGGAAAGTTCCATGGCCAAAGTGGAAAGAATGGCTGCCGAGGTACCCGTGCCGCTGTACGCGATTGACGATCAGACCGCCATTAAAGTGGTCGATGGCACTGTCCAAGTTGTCTCCGAGGGCAATTGGAAACTGTTTACGCCCTAATGCGGTGTTTGGGAACTGGTTCGTTCTCCCTGGCACTGCCCGCCACTATAGTCCCCGAAGAGAAGCGGAGTGGGAGGGCAAGTGTGCGCGCCAAATGAGCGAGGAGCAACCGAATCATTGCCCCTTGGATCAGTGTTTCACTGGGAGGTCATCTCCGCGATTAACAAAAGACGCTCTAAGAGGTTGTTGAACAAATGCAATTCTTAACCACCAAGCTAAGGGGATTGTGCTAAAGAAAGAGGCAATATGAAATTTGGCATTCTTTATCAGGAACTTGAACATAGCACTGAGATGATCCGGGCTTTATTGTCAGGAATCGAACCCGAGGCAGCGCGCTTCAAACCGAGCGCGGAATCGTGGTCGATTCTCGAAGTGGTGTGTCACTTGTACGATGAAGAGCGCGAAGATTTTCGAGAACATCTCGATTTCATTCTGCACCGCCAAAATGAAGCATGGCATGCGATTGACACCGAAGGTTGGGTCACCCAACGAAACTATAACGAGCAGGACTTTACTTCGATGCAAGAAAAATTCTTTGTCGAACGTGAAAAATCATTGACCTGGCTCAAGGGATTACAGAACCCAGATTGGGAGAAAACGTATACAACGAAGTACCGCACCATCAGCGCGGGAGAGATGTTCGCCTGTTGGGTCGCGCACGACAATCTCGCCATCCGCCAATTGGTGGAACTCCGGCGCTTGAGGTTAGAAAATATCACCAAGCCATACAATCTCGAATACGCAGGTGATTGGTAACTGAATGGACGCAAATCGTATCTCCAGCAACACAGGCGGAAAAAGATTTCCTGAAAGGCGTCGGCTGGGTCTGATTCCAACACCCAAAAACGAGCTAGGTTGAATAAATGAAACCCAGGTTTCTCTGAATCAGGAAACCTGGGTTTTTTCCAATAGTGCTGGAACGATGGAGCAACACACGCAACTTGAATTTGCCTTCTGTAAAGGGTCGCATATAATCCGCACAACCGTTTTTCCCCAAGACACCATGGGGCTCACGAAATTACTGCCTGACTAGGTCGTTGAGTCTAACCTTTCCAAGGTCGGGGAGAACGCTACCTAAATTGAAATGTCTCATTTCTATTCCAATTCAAAATGGATCGTGAGGTTGCTCAATTTCTTCATCAAAAGAAAAATTGCACGAGAAACCCAGGATACTTTGAATGCGATGAAGAAAAGCATCGAATCGAATCCTGGACATTGACCATGCACGCCACAGATCAGGAGTATTATCGGTGCAGAATATTGTCAAAACCAAGAAGGGGCCAATAGAATACCGTCTTGAAGGCAGTGGCCCGACCGTGATGGTTTTGAACGGCGGGCATTGCAGTCGCGAGACTCGTCTTTCGCATGAGAAGTTGACTGAGCATGGTTTCTCCGTTCTCACTCCCTCTCGTCCTGGCTACGATAGCACCCCCTCGGATGTCGGCAAAAGCGCTCAAGCCGCCGCCGATGCGCTCGCTGCCCTCCTTGATACATTGCAAATTGCAACGGTCGATGTGATTGGCATTTCCGCCGCGGGACCAACCGCCTTGGCATTCGTGCAGCAATATCCTAGTCGTGTCCGCAAACTGATTTTAGAGTCCGCCGTGACCACTGACTGGGATGAACAAATAAAAAGACGTTCACGTATTGGGTTTGGACGTGCGGCAAAGGTCACTTGGGCAGTCATGCACGTTATGTTGAAACTATTTCCAAGGATCATCATAAAAACCCTCCTGCATGACTTGACCGTTCTCGATGTCAACCTGGTAATTAAACGGTTGAGTCCAGACGACCTCGCCTTTGTCAAACGTATGCTTGAAACTTCTCAAGCCAGCACAGGGTTCGTGAACGACATCGAACATAAGGTGGATCATCTGGAAACAATTACCAAGCCTGTGTTGGTTATGTATTCACCCAATGATGCAACAGTATCCCCCAAGAATGCTCGACGGGTTGCAAGCGAAATTTCCACCAGTGAACTGTATGAAGTGCCATCGGATACTCATCTGATTTGGATTGGTAATTCTGCCAAGGATGTATGGCAAAAACGATTATCATTTCTGCTGTCGGATGGCATCTCCTGACACAGCGGAACGATGTTCGGTGACAAGGAGGTTCGGATGACTGACTCTATCAGCCCAAAGCAGTTCTACGAAGCCGAGGGCGTCACAGATTGGCGCTTGACCAGCGAAGGCGCAACTGCATTCTTCCGCACCCGGTCGTTCGCCGAGAGTGCTCGCTTTGTACAAGCGATCAGCGAGTTGCCGGGTGTTGAGGCTCACCGCCCCGGCGTCGACGTACGACAGGATGGCGTGACCGTTCACATGATCACATATACCGATAACTACTTTGGTATGAGTCAACGTGACGTTGAGCTGGCTAGGCAGGTCTCGGCAGTTGCGTTGAGCCAAGGACTAACCGCTGACCCGTCCGCCGTCCAGAGTCTGCTAATCATTCCTGGCGCGACCAACATCGCCCAAGTAAGACCCTTCTGGCAAGCGGTGCTCGGATATGAACCACGGCGCGACAGTCCCGCCGAGGACCTCGTTGATCCACGTGATCGTGGACCAGCGTTCTGGCTCGAACAGATGAACGAGCCACGCCGCGATGGCGGTGGCGCGATTCATATCGCGATTTGGGTGCCGTATGAACAGGCGGAGCCGCGCATCGCGGCGGCGCTCGCCGCCGGAGGACGAATGGTGCGTGATGAGTTCGCGCCTTCCTGGTGGACGCTCGCCGATGCGGCGGGGAACGAAGCCGACATCGCCACTACAAAGGGACGCGACTGAGGGATCGCCCCGGAGCATGGCTCAACATCGCTCAAGTTACGCACACCATCTGGAATGCTCGCGCCAATCCAAGTCAGGAGGCAAGGATTGCCGCACTCGTGAAGAAAGCGGTGAGCTGAGTATGAAAACAAGGACGAATCCTTCAGCGAAAGACAAGTCCGCATCGCAACAGATCGATGCCATCATCAAGGAGCCAGTCGACTGGCGGGGCAAGAAATTATCACAACTGCGCGCTGTGATCAAGAAAGCCGACCCAGCCGTGGTCGAAGAAGTGAAGTGGAAAAAACCCTCCAAACCTTCGGGAGTTCCTGTTTGGTCTCATGATGGAATCCTATGCGTAGCAGATACGCTCAAGAACGCGGTGAGGCTGACATTCCCAAAAGGTGCTCAGATGAAAGACCCGAAGAAGCTCTTCAACACGCGCCTGGATAGCAAGACAGTTCGTGCCATCGACTTTTACGAAGATGAGACGATAGATGAGCCGGCGCTAAAGCGACTCATTCGCGATGCCGTGAAGTTGAACACGCAAAAAGAGCGCGAGCGATAAGAAGAACCGACGCTAAACGAGCATAGCGGACAATCCAAGAAACGCGCCATACTGTCTGGCGGCTTTAAGCATACGCTGGTCGGATTTCTTTGGCGCGGCAAACCAACTTGGTGTGATGACGACAGTATCTTTTTGCAGTGTGCGTTTCCATGTTCCTATGACCTGCCCGTTGACGACGATCGTCGGATTCAACATTCCACCGCCAGCATTGGTTTGCATCACATACAAGGGGTCGAGGACAGCACTGCGATCTTTGTAGCCCACGAGGTACTCGTCAAAACCTGGTAACAGATACGCGGACGCAGTTTGCGGTTTCGTTTTTGTGATTGGAGTAGCCGCAGAAAACCAATACGTCTGCCCTGCAACAACTTCTTGCGTGAGACGCGCCTTTGCCAACTCAAGTCCCTCGCGCGCATCGTTCGTCGCAAGTCCCGACCACCATACGAAATCTTGCAACGTTGCGGGACCATGACTCGTAAAGTATCGCTTGGCAAGTTCTGTTAACGCAGCATCGCGTTCCATTCGCTTGGATTTGGGTACCCATTCGTCGAGCAAGACAAAAGTATGTTGTTTGCCGGCACGCGCCCCAAAGCAAATCACGCCCTCTTGCGCGAGCCGTCCCAGGATGTGAATACCCCGCTGTCCCGTGGTAGAGATATGCGTCGATTCAAGCACTTGATACATTTCCTCGCGTTCAAGTTGCTTGCCGCCTTGCAACGCACGTTCGATGGTTTTTCGACTGCGCGAGAAAGTTGCCTCGTCCAGTTCGAGTTGTTTCCAGCGTGACGCGCTGCCGGCGATGACGCGCGGCGTCAAGAGTGCGAGCATCCAGCGAACATCGTCGGCTGCCACAAAATGCAACGTGCCGCGCATGGGCCACGTGCGGACGATGGTTCGGTTCGCCAGCGCTTGTTCAATTTCCTTTTCGTTGGCATCCTGCGTGCGTAGTCCGACTGCCCACAACGCGCCGAGATAATCCTGGGCTTGGAGCGCGCCGAACCAATTCACCACATCGCTGGATTTGTCGAAAGTCGGGTTGGCGATGAGTTGATTATGGAGTCGTTCTCTCGCGATATTCGGATGAGCCACCCTCGTTCTCCACGATTAGCACGCCTTGCCACATCACAAACGAAACGCGTTGGCATGACTTGGAAATATATTTTCGCCGCCTTTTGCTAAAATCAATTCCCAGCTTTGATTGCTTTTCTCATCATCAGGCATGACGAATTCGATGGGATGTAGATCTCCAATGATCACTTCTTTTTGATCAGACAGAAAACTAATGCTGTCCGGCGAGTGACCCTCAGTGCGCAGAACTTCGCCCGCGATGCCGATTTTTCCCAAGCCCTCCCTTGAATCGGAGATTTGCCACGTGATCAATTTGGATTTGTCGATGGCGCGATAGTCTTTGTTATTCTTCCAGATGGTTTTTTCCATCGCATCAATGGCTCTCATTTGGTTTTCAAAGACAATGCAAGTAATTCCAACGGTGATAAAGTCGGTGATCAGTCCGGCGTGATCCATATGAAAATGGGTTACGATTGCCCAGGCAATGTCTTGATATTTCAACGCAATCTTTTTCATTTCCCGTTGGTATTCATGCAGAGTGCTGGGCCAGCCGGCATCAATCGCCAGCAATTTGTGATCCAGCGTGCTCTCCACAAAGAAGCAATTTGTGTTGTGATAGCGTAATACTCGCACCATCTCCAACCAGCTCACATTCCGTCGCAAAGATTTTCTCCGAACGCTCGGAGAATTGTTCACTCATTTTCGACAAGCATTATATCACACCGCACTCCTGCGCCGTTATAATTAGTTGGCGTGTTCGACACTCGCTTATTTCCGTTGAGTGTTCTTCTTTCGGAGCGCCCTGCGCATGACAGGGCGAGTTGGTTTTCGACGTGCCACTTCCTTGAATCCCGCACGGTCAAAAATCTTCCTTCGACTTCGCTCAGGACAAGTCTTTGCGCCAAACCACATAAAGTCGGGATGGCTCTTTTCCGCCTTGTCGACAGGATATGCCTCAACGAGGCGCGCACCTTGGGAGCGTGCATATTTAATCGCGCCTTCGAGCAAGGCTTCGGTGATGCCTTTGCCGCGTTCGCGCGGATCGACATAGAAACAGACAATAGACCAAACCGGTTTATCATCCACGGGTTTCATCACGGGAGACCGCTCCAGCCGCAAGTATTCTTCGCGTGGCGAAATGGACACCCAGCCGACCGCTTTACCATCATGGTACGCAAGCAAGCCAGGTGCATGATCGCGCGTCACCAGGGAGAACAAGGCGCGCTTGTTTCCTTCGGCAGTCGCGCCAACATGCGCCCCGGTTTTGCGATAATACATGCACCAGCAGCCGCGCACAATCGATCCGCCGGGACGATTGAAGAGGTCAACTAAATCATTCCAGCGTTCTTTGGTCAGAGGATAGACTTGAATCGCCATCGTTGCCTTCCATTGCTCACTTGCGAATTTAGCTCGATACGTCCAGGACAATCTTGCCGAGCGTGTGACCACTTTCAATCTGACGATGCGCCTCTTGAATCTTCTTCCAATCCATCCGTTGCGTCATTGTGCTGACCAATATTTTTTGATCGAGCAATTCCGCCAAGCGATTCAGGATTTGCCCTTGCCGTTCCATTTCGATTTTGAGACGCGAGCGCGCGAACATCAATTCGAACGTGAGCGTGCCGCGCTTGGCAAACACGAGACTGGCGTCAATTGACTTTGCCGCGTCGCCGCCGACGATATTGCAAATCGTTCCCATCGGATTTAGCACGACGGCGAGCAGTGAAATGTTCGTGACCTCATTACAGTTCAGAATGTAATCAACGCCATCCAATCCGAGAGCACGAAGTTGCGGTCCAAGTTCTTGTGAATGATCAACCACCTCGTCGGTTCCCATCCGACGGCAATATTCAATGGATGCAGGACGACTCGCGGTCGCAATCACATGCATATTCGCCACGCGCTTGGCAATTTGAATCGCGATGGAACCCACTCCACCGGCACCACCGAAGATGAGCGGCGTACCCCGATTGACATTGGGCTTAGGTTCCAAGTGCATCTGCTCGAAGAAAGCTTCCCAGGCGGTGAGTCCCGTGAGCGGAATCGCCGCAGCTTCGGCGAAACTCAACGTCTTGGGTTTGTGTCCAACGATGCGCTCATCAATCGCGACGAATTCCGCGTAACATCCTTGACGGGTTGCATCTCCAGCGAAGAAGACTTCCTCGCCAACATGGAAAAGAGAGACCTCGGGTCCAACTTGTTCGACAATCCCTGCGCTATCGAAACCCAGGATTTTTGGAAAAGTTAGCGGTGCGTTCCCCGCGCGTCGTCGCTTGGCATCGACTGGATTCACGGCGAATGCCTTGACGCGCACAAGCAGGTCGCGCGGCTGCAGAGTCGGCGTTGGCACGGTGACGAATTGCAATACTTCAAGTCCTCCATATTCGGAATGACTAATGGCTTGCATAGCGGTTTCCTTTCTGTCCAAGTTGGAAAAGTTCAGCCAGATGATTCGTCAAATGGTCGATTCCGCCAAATTCTGGCACGGTGATCGATTGGATGCGCGCCTGCACGGTGGGTTTGAGGTGAGGATACGTCATCTCACTTTCTCCGCCGATACTGGCGCAATCATCTTCGATCAAAACGTCGGGCATCACGCGCTCGGCAACATCGGCGTACGCTTCGCCGGAGCGCCGATAAAATAATTCGCCCTCTGGAAAACCATGACGCTTCAGGACATTTTGAATGGCAGCGACTTGGTCAGGTTTTGTGCGCGAGGTGAGATAAACAATCTGCGCGCCTTGATGTTGCCACGTTCGCAATTTCTCGACGGCATGGCCAATCGGGACATGCGCGGCGTAATCGATGATGGCGATTTTTCGTTCCCGGATTTGACGAACGATCTCGACTCTAGCCAGTCCGACTGCTTCGGCGTGCATGAGAATGGTGCCTTCGGTGAAGATAAGGAGTTTCATTCCTTGACGGTTCTTACGTCGTTTGCAGTCAGGTCGAGTGTTCAGCGTTTTTGGATTCGACCCAGGGTGGGCGCATTCAAAGGCGAATGTTTGGCGAGATAGTCTTGCATAATTTCAGGAATGATCGTGGGCACGTCGAGGTCTATTTGATGTTCGGGTAATGCCAAATATCCTGGGTATCCTGGCGCATCCCAGAATTCCAAATCCGTTCCTGCCACAATATATTTTCCATATGGATTGAGAAGTCGATCGCCCAAGCGTACCTCGAGCGAATCGGGAGCATTGGGATCATACCGAACGGTGATGCCAGCCACGTGCGGCCAGCCGAGCGCAACCCCGCGCAAGTTACTGGGTTTACGCGCTACATTCTCGGGCTTGAGTGATTCACGCAAGAAATGCAGAATTTGTTCGCCCGTCAACTCAACGCGAGCGGGATTGGCGGTGGAGCGAACAGCCGTATTTAGCGCGCCAAGCGTCACGGGACCAGCAGGCAGCCCACTTCTCCAATGCCCTGCCAGCACCAGCGCAATTTCAGCGCCTGGGGTGCGAAGGAGTATCGCATCTGCCAGCAAATTACCTGCCACGCATTCACGATCATCCGCCGTATCAATCGGATCGCGCAATTCGCCAATCACACGGAGGGTCATGGCGCGCACGCTTTCTCTTTCGACTTCGTACGCCGCTTGAACAGTTGCATCCAACGGGATGTCTTCTCCGACGGGAATCAGTTCGCCATGATGTTGAATGATCTTGCCGCTTGCATCAATGTCCAAATCGAGACGTCCCAGGAAACGACCATAGTCGCCGGCTTGCGTGATGAGCGTTCCGTTCACGACAAACGGTGGGTTGACCTCGGTATGACTGTGCGCGCCGATAATTACATCCAGTCCCGCTATTTGCTCTGCCACTTTTTGATCGTCGGAAAATCCCAGATGGGATAAGAGCACGACCATCTGTGCGCCTTGACCGCGGACTTTCGCAATGAGATCGGGTAAGATTGCAATCGGTTCGCCCAAGCGTAAATCTTTAAAGACCGAATAGACCGAACCAGGTGTAGTCAGCCCAATGATGCCAACCTGCGTATCGCCGAATTCCCCTATGACGAAGGGAGCTAGCCCATCAAGTAATTGTCCCGTTGCGGCATCGAACATGTTGGCAGTGAGCAATGGCTGTCCAAATCGTTTTGCCAATCCTGGGATGACTTGAGGACCATAGCGCATCGGCGTGGTATTGCCGAGCGTGGCAAGCTCATAACCCGCTGCGCGCATGAGTGCAGAAACCGCACTCCCTTTGGTCATACTGCTTTCCAAGAGTGTCGTATCTTCCGCGTCTCCTGCATCCCACAGCACAGAGAATCCGCCCTGTGCTTGAACTTCAGAGCGAATTCGTTTGGCGAGCGTTGCAATGCGTTCAAGTTGTTGCAGGCGACCGTGCAAGTCATTCGTGTGGAGAATGGTCAGTTGAGTCATTCGACATGTGCTCCCGGACGTTCAATCTATCGCTCACCTAACTGGTAAAGTCTTCGGGCAATTGGGATCAACCAAATCAATGTCGGCACGAGAGAAAGGAGCGAGAGAACCAGTCCGATTGTCCCGACGGTCGGCGGCACGAGCATCAGTATTCCCATCACAACACCAACATAAGCCGTTGCCTTGCCGAATACATTACTCTGTACCATGACAATGGAAAATATCAAAATGACTATCCCGCCAAAGATGTAACTCAGGTCGAATGCGGTACCATTGTAGATGGTCAGTAGGGTCTGCCCTGCCGTAAGGAGCAGGGCTCTCTCAGCGTCCGTACTCGCCGCAGCGTATTGGTTGCTGAGCGAAAGCATACCGAAGGTCGCTTCGCGTGATGCAAAGAAGAGAGTTGTTCCTACAATGCCATTGGCGAGCGCGATGGTCATGTACGATTTGTTGAATCGTGCAAGAGCAATGTAGAGGGCAAGGTAGATCAGAATCAAAAGAACATTGATCACGATCAATAGAAGATCGAGATCTAAGAGCCCTAGAATCTGGTTTTTCTGGAAAAGTGTGAAATAGTCAATGACGGTGCTGGGTGGCGGATTTGTGATGAAGATGAAACTCTGGATCAGCGTTAACGCAAACATGAGCAAGGCTGCCACTGCACCAACTCTGTACAGACCTTTCCAGTCGGAGTCAGCGGTTTCGGTTTTGGTAACCTGATTTATCATTTACATCCTTTCCATTCTCTGGTGCAATGAGCGACTGGTGTTTCGCCGCCTCGCTCTCTCGGCGGAATGTCGGAGAACGCCATCGCGCACCGACCGCGCCCAAAGTGACCCGCGAAACCAAACCAACGTTCAACCGCGCCAACCAAGTTCGCTAAAAGGCGCGTACATGGTGCGGTCGGTGTGCATGTGTCTGCGGCGTGCGTCTTCGGTCATTATTCTCCGCTTGCTCTCCAAAACTATTTCGCATGGGACAGATTATTCATTACGCGCGGTCTTCCGTATGTGGTTCTTGATAGACCTTGTCTTTCACAGAGGGGGATTTTATCGCGAACATTTCTACGGGTGGGTGAATATCTACGATACTCTATCTGTGGGTTTCTCCTGAAAACCTAGCGATTTTGGCCGTGCATGTGCATACTTGCCATAATCGCTCATTGAAACGCCTATGTTAATGGGCACGCTAAAAACCCACAGATAGAGTACGATAGCATGATACGTTCCTGCAGGAAAACAACAAAACTCTCGTTTTCCTACCTCGAAGCGTTCTCCACTGACTTCGACAATCAACGTACCTCGGAGTACGATAAAACATTCATCAGCAATCGTGTGCATGTGCGGCGTCTCGCCAACACTCCACCAGTCCTTGTCTGTGTTGTTATACCAAACCCAGAGTTTTTCTGATTCAAAACCTATGTCATCGGGTGGCGTACGTCCGCAAAGTAAAGTTGAAAAGTCAGGAAGTTTCCGCTGGTGAAACTGTGTCATCAAGTTTCCTTTCAAATGGAGTGTTTGTAGATGCTATTGCGCTGACCCGTTTGAACTTGAACGGCATGACGCAGAACTAATGGTTTCCAACAGTGTGCGGAGTATGCCAATTGGCTAAGCTTTGTTTTACCTATCGCTACTACGTCGGCCCGCCGCGCGCCAAGCGTCCGATGGCAACCTGCTGGGCTTGAAGCCAGGTTTCTTTGTCGATGATGGGTGGGGCATCATTCCCACGCGTGAACGATCCGCTTTCGACGAGGGACGTGATGAACGATTGAAAGCGTTCGTCCAACTCTTGCAAGGTGAATCCAAACCCGCGCTTGTTTTGTTCGTCCGCGAGTTGCACTTCGAATTTCTGAATCTCGGCGGGGACACGGTCGGCAGGTTCCAGGACGATCCCATAACCGTAGCTGGGATTCGTCAACAAATCGCGAACCTGCGCGGCAGTCCACTGCTGGGCGCGGGCTGAGCGCGAGCGCGAACTGGGATGTTTCGGTGTGGTTTTTTTCTTTTTCGGCATGGTTATTCTCCTGGCTTGATTCTATCATCGAGCAATCCGCACGTCAAAGGTTGGAAGAAATCTTGGCAACCGCAATTGTAATCCATCGCATACAGATCGTTGGACAGACATTTCAGAATGCTCAATGTTACAGCGCGCTAACAATTGTGTGCCAGAGAGATTACAGTTATAATAACAAGCATTCAGAATGAATCGAAGGCAGCGATGAACCCAGGTTATGGACGAACACAATCTTGATGGTGCTGCCGCGAAAGAGAATGCAATGACTGATCAAGGATTACTCGACGGAATGCTTTTTTGTCACGATCACGAGTGCCCCATGATTCGTGTTGGAGATAATTACGAGTGCGTGATCGAACGCGTGGATGGACATCTGGGCGGCAAGCGCGTCAAAGATATTGTGCCCCCAAGCGCAAAAACGCCCTTGACGTTGGTATTTGAAGATGGGCATACCATACCGCTCTTCTGCCCCGATTGTGGCGGTGCGCTGCACGTTGCTCCTCAAGACGAAGACGAGGTCTTGAGCGAAATCTCTGGTTGTTACCTGGTGGGTGTAGCTTACGTCGAAGCCGGTGAGGAACCAGAGGGATTGGCGCTTGCTTTCGCGCGTGATCCCGAGGCTGACCCGGATGATCCCGATGCACTCGCCGATGAGTTGGTGCTCCACCTTGATAGCGCTCGGCAATTGACCTGCCCGGAGCAAAAGAGTACCACGAAATAAAGCGACGTGATCACGGACAAAGCATCGCCGGCGAGGAACGCGGACGTTTTCCAGATCGAATGAAAGGGACCGATGTCGAAAAAGAAGAATGCCGCCAAAGATCAAGCGTGGATCGACGCGCGCAAGAAATATCACCTCTCCGATGCTCACGTCCAAATGGCGCGCGAGTTGGGCATGAATCCCAAAAAATTGGGCGCGTTGGCGAATACCAAGCAGGAACCGTGGAAAGCGCCCCTGCCTGACTTTATCGAAAGGATTTACTTCAAGCGGTTTGGGAAAACGCGACCGGATGTAATCAAACACATTGAAGAACTCATCGCTAAAGAACCAACAAAAACTCCTAATCCAAAAACCATGGCGGATTCGGATGGAGAATAACTCTGGGGTATTCATTGGCTAAATGCCTAAAGCATCTTATCATAGGACTTTGTCCTGTCGGATGCCCAAGTCACTGACCGCGCGCGAAAAAGAAATTCTGCGCTTGAGGAACCAAGCGAATGCCGTAGTACTCGTGCTCAGTCCCGGCATGGTGAAAGGATACGCGCACACGATTTTGCAAAAACTGGGAACGAATGATCGCACGCAGGCGGGGCGAAGGCGATTCGACTGGGACTGATCAAGTGGGGGAACGATGCGACGGAATCGAACAAACTGGGTCGATTCATTGCACATGAACTTCCTGGGAGCCGGCATATAATCGGCACATAGGCAGTTAGTAACTGCTCACGAGATTGGCGAAGCCAGGTAAGACAAAACAGGTTTGCCCATCAACGCGACCAATGTTTGAAAGACATTTGCGCCCGACCGCTTGGCGGTATTCAAAACCGATGCCAACGCGGCGTAGGCTTTCGGTCCCCACTCGGATCGAAAGCTTCCCAGCACTTTGCGATGAACGACCGAAGGGCGTAATGCGCGTTCACACGCATTATTGTCGGGCGAAACATCGGTGCGATGCAAGAAGACGAACAAACTGTTCCGATGTGTCCGATAGCGTTCACGCAAGTTCTGCGCTAACCGTCCGGTCACCCGTCGTTGCAACAAGCGATCCAAGCGTTTTTCCATGACGGTGACTTGACGGCGGAAACCCACTGGGGTTAGGTCATCCCGCCGATGTCGCAGATGAACCGCCGCACGGAATAGGTCTTGCACCTCACGCGCCCAGGTCAAGTGCGGACGTTGATCGATCAACCCTTGCAGATTGCGGATCTGGTGGGGGATACATAGTTGATGCTGTTGGCTCGGGGCGTTCAATTGCGGTCTCCAACAATCGCTTTGCCACACGTCGGCGCAGTGGTCACCCATGAATTCATCAATCACATCTTGACCGCGACTGGGTTTGATCACATGATATTCGCCAACGGAACTCAGGAAGACCCATTCCCACCAGTTGCGCCCGTTGACCCGCGCACTGGTTTCATCGCTGCCGATCACTGGACTGTGCCGCACGCGTTCGCCAATCGCTTCGGCTTCGGGTTGGGCGGCGGTACCCGCACGTTCCACCATTGCGACCGCACCGCCTTCACTCAGCGGAATATCCAAGACATCGGCTAGGACAGTTTGGAGCCGTTCAAAGCCCATGTGGTGTTCGTGATGGAAATAGGTCACCAGGGCTTCCAAGCGTGGCCCAAACTGGCGGGTGGCTTCCAAACCCTCAGGCAACGTGCCGCGTTGGAGTTGTCGGCATCCCGGACACACCACTTCGTGCTGGCGTGTTTCGATGACGACCGGTGTGATCTCGGGCAACTCCGTGAGTTGGCGACGCAGAATTCGCTGAGGCGTGACGGCGTGCAAGTCCGTGCCACAGTTCCGGCAGGTCGTCACGGGACTCTCGATCACGGTGTCCGGGTGTTCGACCAGTGGACGGACTGCTTTTGCGTGACCAGGTTTTGCGCCATGGGGACGGGGTGCAGACTTGACCGCCACGTTGCGTTTGTGATCGCGTGAGGGTGGTTGCGACGAATTCTGCGAAGTGGTCGGGGGCTTGCTGAGCCGGTCCACTTCCGCTTGCAATCGTTGTACCTCGGCGATCAGCTGCACAACGAGTGCCAGCAGTTCTTCGCGGGTAAGATTGTTGAGCGAATCCGGTGAGGGCAAAGTCATTTCGTCGGTTAGAACACCTCATCGTCAAAAAAGTTGTGAGCAGTTACGGCAGTTATACAGAAAAAATTCTGCATAACAACCCTAGCGAAAGCTTATGTGGAACTTCGTCCGCATAAGACATAGTTCGAGCGGACGCTTCGCGCCGCCCCGTTGGGCGATTGTCTCCAAACGCTCTTGCATATTCAAGCAGGAGGACTGCCATGACAGTTCCACAAGAAATACAAGCACTCATACAGGTCGCAGCCGCAAATCAAGCCAATTTTGATCCGGTTGGCTTTCTTGAGACCGTCAAAGAGCGGCTGAAAAAGGCCTGTGACCTTGGTGGCGAATGCGATTCGCTTGGCCCGAATCACCTTGATGCACAGGGCGGCTACTTCGTCGCAACAGATTTCCTTGCCCAGAATGGATTTGTATCTGCCGCTGAACAGCTTCTATTTAGTTGGTGGCACAATGTAGGCACACGCCAACTAAACGAACAGCGGCACATATATCGGGCTGGCAATGCCTATAAGCTTACTCAGTTGTATCTTAGACAAGGTGATATGGGTGCGGCGCTTCGATGGGCATTACTGACTCAGGCAGAAGATTTACTCAGCGAGCATGGCGAAGGGGGTGGTGCAGGCAGACAGTGGCTACGGACTGTTTTTGGGTCAAGTGAAGCAGAACTCAGCGCATTGAAGGAAGTCTCAGACGAAAACTTGAAGGTTGTTAAATCTGGGTCTGCACAGGCTTCCAAGGCCGATTGGTATGCCGAGGATGTCGTTGTTCGTTTTGCGCTGAAAGACACAGCGTATGAGCATTTTTACTCATTACCATCATCAGTCCGTGAGTTTCCTATCTCGCTCTCATACTTTCGCACATTGCTCGACCGCGTACACGCCCCCGCAACTTCTACAAAGGAAAAAGGCGATACGTTGGAGTACCTGGCCTCGTATCTTTTTCTACTTATCCCTGGCTGGTTCCCCAGCCGAAATATTCTCGATGAAAACGAAGGATTCGAGACAGATGTGCTTGTCAGCAACCTAAATCCTACCAGCAATCTGACAGCCGAACTTCTGGGTCGGCACTTTCTTGTAGAATGCAAGAATTGGGAAAGGCCAATGCAGGTGAGAGACGTCGGTTATTTCCTTCATCGAATGCGACTCACACACTGTAGCTTTGGCGTTATCGTTGCTGCAAGTGACGTTACTGGAAAGATAAAGGGTGAGACAGCGGCGCGAAGCCTCATAAGGAGAGCCTTTCACGAAGACGGAAATACCTGCATTGTCTTGGATAGTGATGATCTTCAAGCGCTCGCAAGTGGCGAGATCACATTTTGGTCAATGCTACTTCGTGAAATCCAGAGGTTTCGCTTTGGAAAACCAAAGTAAGCCAAAATCCCGCACGCACTCAACACGCACTGCAGGCGACGCCGCTTCGCGGCCTTGAATCGGGACGTGAAATGGTTATGTGCAGCGGTTATTCAAGCAGGTCTCGATGGACAAGCCGCGGCGTGCCTGAGCTCATCCATTAAACGGAAATGACTCGTGCCCACAACCGATTTTCTATCAGATCGGTGAAGGTCCATACCCAGTTCCTCTTCCCCTAACAAAGCTCAAACAGCATAGGTTGCAAAAGCTCGCACCCATGTGCATTTCACACGGGTGCGAGCTTGTCAGTTGAGATTCGAGAAACGGGGACGACAACGGCGAATGAGTCGAGCGGATGTCTCAGCGCGACGTTCGCTTGGTCTTCTTTGTTCCCCGCGCTTGCATAGATTTTGAAATTGAATCGAACATGCCGCGCGTAACGCAGTCGATGCTTACGCCCCGCTGACCAAACTCTCTTTCGAGAACGGACAGGTCAGCCGAGGAGCGCGATAGGCGAGCGAGGTCGGCGATCACGACTGCGCGGATGGAATCGCGTGCGACGAGTTCGCGCATCTTGTTCAATCCCGGTCGATTCAAGGTCGCGCCTGAACGTCCTGGATCGGCAAACTCTTTTACCACCTCCAAACCATTTTCTTTCGCATACTTGCGGCACTTGGAAATCTGTGCTTTGACGTTGTGATCAGGTTGAACCTGCTTTGTCGTGGCGGTTCGCGCGTAAATGACAGCTTTCATGTGATTGGCTCCTTTTGCTCATGGTTGTTGTGCAAACTCGCGTTCTGGCTTGCTTGAATATATGGAACGTTTCAAGATTTTCTCTTGCCGATTTACCTCCCCACGAGAAAACGAAAAGGGCAGCCCGCCGTTCTAGCAGGTTGCCCTGGTTTGTGGTAAAATAGGGTCAGCCCGCCCGCCGTCTCGTTCGGTGGGTTGGGTTAGTGCCGTGCAAGTGCTGGTAACATTTGCGCGGCATGTTTTGGGATTAAATTATCTTATGCCACGATTATACTAACTTTTCCGTCTCAGGTCAAATGGCTTACGCCCGCGCCTTTCGCCGCGCTTCTCTTGTTCTTGCAAGTAAGCCAGCAGACTCTTCCGACTAATCTGCCAAACCTCGCCAAATTTTTGCGCTTTGATGCGGCGGCTTCTCACTAGTATACGAATGTGGTCTGGATGATACTGGCTCAATTTCACCGCTTCGCGTGTTGTGATCCAATCCTCAGCCATCGATCTGTAATCTCCCAGGTTTGAATCGATTCTACAACATTTGTCCTGCCAGCGCAAAGTTTGTGTGATTCTCTCGTTTGTAAAGGTGCGCTTCCACTCACTTGAAGTTGATTTGGAATTATTCGCTAGGTACGTCGATCTCCTGGAAACAATTCCATGAACGGCTTGCGCGGTTCGATGCGTTCAATATTCTTCCCCACATGGACCGAGCGCAACAACATACCGACAATCCGTTTCCGATCAAGCGGGCTCGCGCTATCCATGTATTTACTCAATCGTTTGGGCACACGCGTCGCTTGCTTGATGATCGCAGGCTCCTGGGCGAGGATTTCTTCTAACTCATTTCGAATCTTTTCGCGCCGCCTATCGTAATCTTCTTCCGCCATATCGCCCTGCACAAATAGCTTTTGCAGGCGCTCCAGTTGTGAATTGAGCAGACGTCGCTTTTCCTCGCGCTGGGATTGCTCCGGTGTAGCCGTCGCCAATTGCATGATGCGCTCTCGCCACACGTCCGGCAAGCGGACGCGATGCAATTGATCCAGCAGCTCCAACTCCAGTTCTTCCGCTGTCAACATGCCGTGACGCGGACACAACTTGCTGTATTCCCTTGCCGTATCCCGATAGTAGCGTGTGCCATCGGGATTGGTCGTACCGCGCATCGGGAAATGGCAATACGCGCAGCGCAAAACGCCGGTCAGCATGAACACCCTGGGCGCGGCTCGTCGCTGCGATGCATTCCGATGCCAGCGTTTGCGTACCTCCTGGCTCTGTTCGAATATTTCGCGCGTGATGAGTGGCGGATGCGTGCCTTGCAGTAATTGCCCCTTGTATTTCACCAAACCCAGATAGGACTGATTCTTGAGCATCGCGCGAACCGTGTCTTTCGAAAACGGTTTAGAGCCGCCGGGGTGGATGGGATCGGGTTTCTTCGTCAATTTACAACGCGTGCGATAGCCACACCGATTGAGTTGATCGGTCACGTCTTGGTCTGATAATTTGCCCGCGCAGTGCCAGGTGAATGCGAGACTCAACCCAACGCTATCCTTGGGATGCGCGATCAAGCGACGATCCACGGTCTTGTCTGACTGTCCATAATCCGGACAATAGCCTTTTCCATTGGGATCGTCGCAGCGACTGCACAAGCCCTTGCAATAACCGTAAGGAATATCGCCATTCCATAGACCCGAGAGCGCGCGTTGGTATTTGCCTTTGACGGTCTCTTCGCGCAAATTGTTCAAGTAAAACTCGCTGATCATGCCGATGTTGGTGAGCAGCATTTTGCCGGAGGGCGTGCTGAAATCGATGCGCTCGAGTACGGAAATCAAGGCGATGCCTTGTTTCTCCAGCGTATCGACCATTTCGAGGAGCTGGCTCACATTGCGATAAAGGCGATCCAGTTTGTGAATGAGCAGACCGTCGAAAAGGCGCACGCTCGCATCGCGTAACAGGATTTGGAATTGAGGACGCTCGGCGGTGCTCGCCGAATAACCTTCGTCGACGTACTCCCGAAAGATCGTCCAATGTTGCGCGGCGGCAAATTCGCGCATGGCGCGGAGCTGCGCCTCGATACTAAACCCTTCGACTTGTTGTTCGCTGCTGACGCGCGCATAAAGCGCGACTTGAGTAACCATTCGATATTCTTCCCCTTGGATAATGATTTACGACTGAGGTGGATTTGATGTAGGTGGTTCATCAGACACAGATGTGCCTGATGCTGGCGTATCTTTGCTATTTGCGTCGTTTTTTGATTCAGCGTCGCTCGCGTAGATACGCGCGAGCAGAGCGCAGAGATCGTCGACGACGGGATCGAGAATGGGAAAGATTTTCTTTTTCTTCACGAGTCACTCACCTGGGTCAATCAATATTGGTCATACTTAAAAAGATGTAATTGCATCGTTAAATTCGTTTCCTGGCTTTCGCCGAAGGACGTCGTCCGCGATGACTGAGACGCTGATGTAGAATGCGATCCACGAACGCACGCGCGTTGTCGAGCATTTCGCCATTGAGGTCAGTTCGCCGAATCGCAAAGTATCTCACTTGCGCGCCAAAGTATTCAGCTAACGCGACCATGCGACTCGCCGTAAAATCATCGCAGCACATGGCGACGCTGCGTTGAATCATTTCGTACGCGCCACCGGGGTGAGATGTACCGAACTCGTCCCTGACGATTCTGTAAAATGTTGCATTTGCCTTTTTCGAGAAATCCCAGGCAACTAGAAATTTTTCCGACATGTCTTCTTCTCTCAGTTCGATAGATTGGCGTATAGTTGGATAACTCGCGATTAGCTTGTTGCCACGCGAGATGGAGAGAATTTCGAGTCTCTCAACGGCAGAATGAGGCGAAATTCTTGCAGATATTATAGCAGGCGATTCTGACAGAAAACTGAAGAATGACTGAAAGGAAGACCTGTTTTGGAAAAATCCTTTGATTTCGTGCTCCATTGCCTTAACTAGATGGGGCTGCGGTTACTCGACTGGTAAAATTTCCGCGTTGGAACGCGTTGGAACGTTGACGAAATGACTATCCGGGCTATAATGTTTTTTACGTGTGCTTTCCTGCTGTTGCTATTCGGACTACCCCTGCATCACCCTCTTTCTTTGTTCATCGCGCTCTGACGAAAATAATTGCGCGGCTTCTCAACCAGAAGAGCGAATTGACACAATGCCCTCACGACGATCATCCGCTGCCTGGATTGGTTCTTCTCCCTATTCATGGCCGCGCAACCATGCCTAGATAATGAGAGCGGAATGACTCGACGCACGTCATCTTTAGCCATTGCCAAGACTCGTCTTCCTCAACGCCGACGCGAACTATTGCGCCGTCCGCGTTTGATCGATCACCTCCACGCTCAAGTCGACAAACAGGTTTTCCTGATTTCTGCGCCGGCAGGTTATGGTAAGACCAGTCTGCTCGTGGACTGGGCGCATGAAGTTGATTTCCCCGTTGCGTGGCTCACCCTCGATGAGTTCGACAACACCCCGCATGTCTTTCTGGCGTACCTCGTCGAAGCGATTCGAGTTCATTTTCCCAAGTTCGGCGCTCAGGCGCTGGCGGCGTTGGAGCAATCCAGAGAGACTAAAGAATCTCTGCAATCCATCGTCGTTCTGCTGGCAAATGAGCTGGCTCGTTTGCCCGATCATGTCGTTATGGTCTTGGACGATTGTCACGTGATCGAAAATGAAATGATCGGTCAACTGATCGCGTGGCTCATTCGATACGCTGCCGAGGATTGTCATTTCTTCATCAACTCGCGGGTGCTCGTCGACTTGCCCGACGAAATCTTGATGCGTGCGCGCGGGCAGATAGATGGAATCGGAATCAACGAGTTGTGCTTCACCGCGCCGGAGATACAAGCGTTCGTTCAACAAAACTATGGACTGACGGTTCCTACGTCCCGCGCTCAAGAGCTAGCGCAAATCACGGCTGGATGGATCACGGCGTTGTTGTTGATGGGACAACGCGCCGGTTGGCGTTCCCTCGTGGAAGATGTGTTGACCGCGCCGGAAATCACCGGCTCCTTATTTGACTATTTCGCCGAACAAATCTTGGCGCGCCAACCGGAGGAGGTGCGTCGTTTCATGCTTGGCTCCGCGGTGCTCGAGCCACTCTCGCCGGACCTTCTCGACCAGCTCCCTGGGTTAGCTGACTCGAAAACCTATTTGGAAATCGTGTGGGAGCAACAACTCTTCCTTACGCGCTTGGAGGGAGCAAATGATCTGTTTGTCTATCATCCGCTCCTCCGCGATTTTTTGCGTACGCGTTTGAAGAGCGAACACCCGGCTTGGTTTGAACAACTTGAATTGGCGTGTGCCCGGCTGAACGAACAGCAGGGACAATGGGATCGCGCTGTCGAAATCTATCTTGCTCTCGGACGTACCGAAGAAGCGATTGTGATTTTGCAATCCGTCGAAGCGTCGCTACGCAAACGCTCGGACATTGCCAGGTCGACGCATTGGGTTCAAATCTTGCCGGAAAGCAAGGTATTGGCGAATCCGCATTTGTTGAGCCTCAAAGGGAAAATTTGTATGGCTCAGGGCGAGCAGGAACAAGCCGTGCTGCTCTTCGATCAAGCCATCCGGGGTTTTCGCCGGGCCGGCGACTATGCTTCCGCCGGCGACAAGCTCGTGTTCAAAGCCACCGTTTTGCGATTCCTGGGTCGCTATCGCGAGTGCATCGCCGAAAGTCGAAAGCTTGTGGCGTTACTCGGCAAGGTCAGGAATCGCCCGGCACGCGAGCATTTGCATGCGGCGAGTCTGCATTTGCGCGGTCTAGCGAAATATCATCTTGGAAAACTAAAGGAAGCGTACGCCGACTTGAAACAAGCGCGCATACTTTTCCAGGTCGGCGATGATTTAGTCAGTCAAGCGAACGTGAATTCCGATTTGGGGATTGTAGCGCGGGCAAGCGGTCGCATCGCCGAAGCCATCGACCGCTATAAAGAAGCATTGGCTTTATGGGAACGCCTGGACGATTCCAATGCCGCGGCAAACACACTCAACAACCTCGGGATGGCTTATCTCTTCAGAGGCGAAATCGAGGCGGCGGAACACGTTCTCCAAGACGCGCTGGTCAAGGCAAGGCAGGGCGGCTGGGCGAGAATTGAAGCTGCGGTTCTTTCGTCGTTGGGCGATCTGTGGCGCGACCAGGGTCAATATGCTCGCGCCATGGAGTTCTATACAGAAAGTTTGCGAGCCGCTGAAATGGGGCAAGAAGCACAGCTCATCTTTTACAATCGCGTGGCTCTCGGACACATGCAACGTCTGCTGGGTTCGCCCGAACGCGCGCGCGAGTGGTTTCAATTGGCAGCCGAAGGAATCGATCTCAAATCGCTTGTAGCACGCGGGCAGTTGAAGTTGTCCCAGGGATTATTGGCAAGTGACCGAAGAGCATTCAAATCGGCTTACAAATTGGTTGACGCTGCCGCCCAGTCCTTTCGGCGCGCTGGGAACAAGCATTTGGAAGCTGTGGCGGAATATCATTTCGCGCATCTCTGTCGCATTCAAAAGCGTGAGGATGAAGCTAAACGTCATCTGATCCAAGTGGATGCCCTGGTCGAAACCTTGGGGTACGATCACTTTTTAGCAGTGGAAGGTCGGCAGACGATCGACACGTTGCGATTTGCCAGCGGACTGAAACCCATCGGGCGACGCTTCAAACGGATTTTTGGACAAATGCAGCCGATTCTGATCGCCGAGCCGGACTCGACCACGACAAATGTTCCTTCGCTTACCATTCGGACTCTGGGACAGGAAGAGATCGTCGTCGACGGTTCGGAAGTTGTGCAAATCCGTACTCAAGTCAGAGACGTGTTCTTCTTTCTCCTCAGCCGTTTACCGCAAGGCGCGCGGCGAGAGGAAATTGCCGATCTCATTTGGCCTGATTGGTCCGCCGAACGCGCCGACGGTGCGCTGCGCATTGCGGTGTCGCGGATTCGTAAAGCGATTTGTCCGGTGCAACTCGTCAATGGTCAATACGTGCTGGCACCGGAGAATCAATGGTACGATGTCCAAGAGTTGGAACGCGGTTTGGCGCATGCGCATCTGGCGCTCAGCGCCCAAGCTCGTATCGCGCGCTTGCAGCCGATCTTGGAATTGTATCGCGGCCCATATCTGGAACGCCTGGACGCGCATTGGGCACTCAACGAACGCGAACGATTGAAGCTTGTGTATAACGAGGCGCTGATGCCATTAGGTGAGGCATATTTGGAAGTCGGCGACCTGGGTTCTGCGCTCTCTACGTTTTTGAAAACAACCGAAGTGGAGCCATTCTTGGAAACCGCGTGGAAACGTGCGATGGAGACGTACGTCTCGATGGGTGACCGCGCGGCGGCAATTGCCCTTTACGAAAAGCTGAAACAACTCCTTCATGAGGAAATGAACATGCAACCTGGGCGCGACATCCAATCGCTCTACGAGGACATCCTCAAAATGAATCGCTGAGTGAGGTTGATTTGTAAACGCGCCAAGTAAATTCGACGAACGTGTGTGGAGTGGACTGTGAAGACAGTCCACTCTTTTTTTGTGCCTATCTTGTCAACAATTTGGAAACAAGGTTTTTGTAGGATGCCTCCGAAAAATGAATTCGGAGGACATCCAAATGAATTACTTCAAGTGTGCCTATACATGGTTGAACTCGCCGCGTACGGTCTGGCTGATCACCATGATCCTTTTTGCAACTCGGACGCTGGCTGTCGTCGCAACAGAAATCGCGTCTTGTGGTCAGATTCGCTGTTAGTCAAGCGCGCAATTATTGGTGGTCCGGTTTTCCGCTGCAAGCGGCGAATTGCCGGGGCGAACGGGTTGGGCTGATGAAAATCGTCGCTTCGATCCTGCGATTCTCGTCGGCTGCGGGAGTTTCAAATGAGCCAGCGAGATCTAAATCGTCTCGTGTGCGCCGGGATAGTGGATCAGCAGTTTAGAAAACTGTTGGTGCGCGACCCATTACGTGCCGCCGCCGCAGGATATTACACAGAGCGGTTCGATTTGACGGAAGAAGAAAAAGAAATGCTTTCCCAAATTCACGCCGCCGATTTCGATTCTTTCGTGCAAGCCATCGCACGATGGATTTTGGAAAAACGCGCGTAACGCGTTGAATGTATGGAACTCGTCAAGATGCGCCATCGGAAAATGGTCGTGATCTTGACGCGTTAGATGTCGTCATGGTCACCCTTCCGGTGAGATGTGCGATCCAGTTTCAAAATTATGGAGGTCTCGATGCGCTAAAGTAGATTGGATGAGAGGAATGGCTGACAGCGAATGGTGGCGATCTGTCAGTACGCATTGACAGATCGACCTGGCATACGGAGGTGATGCTCTGAGTTGATCTAAAGTACGTCGATATTATTCGCGTTTGTAGTTTGAACGCGAAGAGCGGTCGAGATAATTCCTCACGCTCGACATGCCGCACGGAAGGAATCCACGTGCGGACGTACTCCCCTGCGCCTCCTCCAATTTTCCTCTTTTCTCTCACGCAATCTCCCGAAGATCGAAAATCATCACCCATATAGGCAGTCGTCGAGTTTTGCGCGACGAAGCGCCCTATTCAAGCCAAATCGAGCCGTTCTTTCAGTCAAGTTTCAGTTTTCTGTCAGTCGCGGCTCGTATAATCGCAACCAAGATACTCGACGCCGATGCTTGGAAGCGCCGCAAGCCTCGCCCATGATCCACACTTTATCTCAAGGAGGCTTGACCGAACATGCACAACGCAGTGCCCGCACGACGCTCTACCATCCGGAACGAACGCTTTTTCGCATTGACTCTTAAAAGGCAATGCGACGAGTTGATCAGGAGAAATTGTCCTGACGGCTTTGGCACGACAAGTTCCAAAACGAAAACGAAAAAATGATCGCGCAGTAACCCATTGTTTTTGAGGCTGGCGGATGTCTTCCACCCAGGTTAAGACTTTGCCTGGCGTGAGTCGAGTGTGCCTCGGCAGTGATCTTTGTCGGACACGAGTGACAAAGATCACTGCCGAATCTAAATCGCAATGAATCGAAGAATAGACCTTCTCCGATTTCTCTTGATACACTCTTCAATTTGAGGACACGACACAATGAATGACCCAAGCAAGACTTCCAAGCAAGAATCGTATGTGCAACGCTGGATGACGGCGCTCCTGCAATTTGATGCGACGCTTCCGCGTCCAATCGCCGAAGCGATGGCGCGCAATGCCATGCGCGGCACAGTCGGAAACGTACTGAAACAGTTGGACGAAGGACTGGGCAAACTTGAAATCATCCGCGTTGAAGAGCTTGCCGGCAGTGAAGCCAGAACCATTCTTGCCGTATTGATCCAGATGAACCAGCGGGTCGCTCAACTACAAGAGGCTATCCGCGAATTATGGAACCCGCCAGACGCTTGAACGCAGCAACATTATCGAAGAATCTTCGGCCAATGGTGTGTTCGTACTCCAGGTCAATGTGACCTCGGAATCTTTGCTCGAATCAAATCAAATCAAGGATGAATAAACGTGACTACCTTTCCTACCACTAGCAAGATCGTACTGCCCAGTCGCAACCAGCGACTGTTACATCGAACGCGCCTGGTGCGCTTTCTCCACGAACACATGGATCGCCGTCTGGTGATTGTGTCCGCATCCGCCGGTTCCGGCAAAACTTCGCTCTTGATCGATTTTGCTCACGAGACGATGTTGCCGGTTTGTTGGTACAGTCTGGAAGAATCGGACCGCGATCCCCAAGTCTTTTTGGAGAATCTCATCGCCTCGATCAACGGACGATTTCCGAAAGTGGGCGAACGCGCTCAAAAGACTCTGTCCACCAGCGCGACCGACCGGGATTTCGATACGGTGATCAGCGCGCTTGCCGCCGAACTACAAGGAACCGGCTCGGAGCATTTTGTCTTGATCTTCGACGATTATCACCGCGTCGCCGACTCAGAGCCGGTCAATCATCTGTTCAACACGCTGCTTTTCCTGCTGCCGGGCAAAGTTCATTTCATCATTTGCTCGCGCACTTTGCCGACGCGCCTGGATTTGACGCGCCTGCAACTCGATCAGCACGTCGCCGCGCTGGGCGACGACGAACTACATTTCACCGCCGAGGAGGTCAGCGCGCTTGTAAAACAAAATTTCCAGATGGAACTATCGCCCGACCAAGCCGCCGATCTCACCGAGCGGTCGGAAGGTTGGATCGCTGGCATTTTGTTGACCACCCCGGAACTCTGGCCCAGTATTTTTCAACAGCGGATTCACGGGCAAGACGCCAAGGAAAATGTCTTCCGTTTTCTGGCGAGTGAAACGCTGGCGCATCTGCCCGAGCCACTTCAACGCTTTCTCTTGGACTCGTCCATCTTCAGTCGCTTGGATGCCGTCGTTTGCGATCAGGTATTTGAAATCCAAAACACCGTCCAGTTGTTGCGCACCATCGAGGAACGGAATTTGTTTGTGATCCGACTGGGCGATCAGACGGGCAGCGTACTCTATCGCTATCACAACCTCTTTCACGAATTCCTGCGACGGCGCTTGATCGAAACAGATGCTGCGCGCTGGCGCACGCTGAATCGCCGCGCGGCAGAGTTTTTCGAATCCCAGGATTCTTCGCTGGGACAAGCCATCTCTCACTATCTCGCCGCCGAAATGTTTGACGCGGCGGCGCGTTTGGCGGAACGCATCGCTCAATCGACGTTCGACGCCGGACGCTGGTCGGTTCTGGCGGAATGGATCGATGCTTTACCCTCTGAGATTTTAACCGCGCATCCCGACTTGGTCGTGACGCGCGGCAAGGTTTTCGCCGAGACAGGAAAAAATCAGGAAGCGGAAAATGCCTATACGCGCGCGATTGAACTCTACGAGCAGAAAGGTGATGATCTCTCCGTCGCGAAAGTGATCGTGTGGCGGGCGATGCTGTGGAATCTCAGCGGTCGCTATCGCGACGCCGTGGGTGAGTGCCTGAAGGTCGTCAAGGTTTTACAACGTCATCAAGCCCAGCCCGATGAAGCGCGCGCGTATCGGATCCTGGGAACGGCGCATGTGCATTTGGGCGCTTATCCTCAATGCATTCGCGAACTGGAGCAAGCTTTGGAACTTTATCAAGCCCTCGACGATACCACGCGTGTCGCGTGGCTCAATCACGAGATTGGAACGTGTTTGCGGATTCATGGCGATCCAACGGCGGATGATTACTATCAACAAGCGCTTAAACTGTGGCAGCAAATGGACAACATTCCTGGTCTAGCAATGACGCTCAATAGCATTGGCGTGGGTCAGCACATCGCGGGTGATTATTCGCGTGCCCTGGCGACGCTGGAAGAGGCGCGGGCTTGGTCTCATCAACACGGCGTGCGCCGCGGTGAAGCGTTTGCGCTCGCGAGTCTGGGAGATGTGTACCGCGACCTGGATCAACTGGCGCGCGCCATGGAATATTATCACGACGCGATTGAGCGGGGTCGCTGCATGGAGGGATTCATCTTGACGTATGGATTGGTCGCGCTCGGCGAGACGTGCCGCATGATCGGTGATGCTGATAAGGTCACCAGTTATTTGCAAGAGGCGAAGGAATCTGCCGAAAAGCACCAATCCAATTACGAGATGGGTCTTGTGGAATCCGCGTTGGGGATTTGGGCGTGCGAGCAGAAACGGATGAGCGACGCGATCCTTCATCTGAACCGCGCGCAAGAACTACTCAAGACGATGCGGCGCGATTATCTCCGCGCGCGCCTTTACCTTGCCCAAACGTATTTCGCACGACGAAAGTTTGCCCAAGCGCAAAAGGAACTGAAAGAACTCGCGCGCCAAGCCGATGGCTTGGAACCCACGGCTATACCCTTCATCGTCGCCGAGCGCGTTCAATTGTTGCCGCTGATCAAGTACGCGCAATCGAAGAAAATTCAGCCCCACTATTTCAACCGCTTGTACGCGGCGCTGGTTGCCCTGGATCGCAATACCTCATCTGCGCCAGTACGGCTCAGCGTCCAAGCTTTTGGCATGAGTCGCGTCATGCTCGGAGATCGTCAGATCACGCTCGACGATTGGGGAACGCATGCGACCAAGGAGCTTTTATTTCTCTTGTTGGCAAACCCCCAGGGATTACGCAAAGAAGAAATCGTGGAAGCACTTTGGCCCGGCAAGAACGTCGCGGCGGCGAGCGAGGTCTTTCATTCGACCACCTATCGCCTACGGCGTGTCATTCCCAATGGCATAATCTATGAGGACGCGGTGTATTCGCTGCAGCCCAATTTGAATTTGAGTTATGACGTCGCGCAATTTAGCGACTGTCTTGCTCGCGCTGCCACATCTAAAGGAATCTCCGAACGCATCGAAGCGTACGAAGCGGCGATCGCGCTCTATCGCGGTGATTTCTTTGCCGAATCGTATGGCGACTGGTGTCAAAGCATCCGCGCCCAATTGCGCCGGCAATACTTGGACACGCTGCAAGCGTTGGCAGGCATCTATGGACGGCACGGCGATTACGCTCAAGCCCTGCGCTATTACCAGACTTTGATCGACATCAATCGGGATCGCGAGGACATCTATCAAGCCATGATGCGACTTCAATTCAAAGCCGGCGACCGCGCCGGCGCGGCGAGGACGTATCAACGCTGTGTGCACGTATTGCGTGAAGAATTGAATCTCGGCGCGCCCAGCCAAGAAACTCAAGCGGTATACGCAGAGATTGCCAACGATCCGCCTGTAGCGGAATTCGTCCAGTAACTTCCCTGAGTATGAGGAAGCCGAAGGACGTAGACCAAGCGTGTCTACGTCCTTCGACTTTGAATGCGTCGTTTTGATCGCGATGAAGGCAGATTGGACGCGGGCAGCCGATCAACTTTCGGGAATTTTTCGATTTTCCTCAAAATTGGGTCTTACTTTCAGTTTAGTTTCAGTTTCGAGTCACTTTTGCCTGTTAAAATTGGGGCAGATTTTTTCGCGGTTTCTGCCTTTTGCCCTACGGCGAGATCCGCTAACCCTTGATACGGAGAACGTTGGATGCTTCGTTCGGCCACATTCACCATCGGCATTCTACTCGCCGGTCTCGCCTTCGTCGGTTTCCTCATGCTCGGCGGCATGATGGCTCCGCCGCCGTACTCAGTCGTCATTGCTGTACAGGACATCCCCGCCTACTCGACGCTCGATCCGAATGCACTTGGAATAGATGCCCAACGCATCAATTCCCAGGTCGCGCAAACTCTCATTCAACGCGAAGAGAGCGATCAGTACGTCGGCGGGTTCGTCCTAGAGAACATTCATGCGGGTGAGCCATTACGAAAAAGCGCGATTGTCGCCTCTGGCAATCCGCAAGCGACGAGTCGCCTCGCGCTCGTGATGACTGATCCCGACAAGGTCGCGATGGTGATTCCGGTTGATCCCAAGACCGCGCCGAGCCAGATCGCACCCGGGGATTGGGTCGATCTCGTCGTCGGTCTTGCACCTGGGAACATTTCGACCAGCAGCAACACGACGTTCTCGAATTTGCTGACTTCTCCTACACCGGCATCGCCTATCGTTTCTTTTGGTCCGACGCCACCAAGTGGAGTGCGCCCTGTTCCAACTTTGCCGCCGAATCAATCGCCGCTGAATCCGATGACTAACAATGGTAGCGTTAGCCCAACCGATATGAATCTACCTGCTGACAAGGTTGTAATTCAAAACGTGCCCGTGCTCGCCGTTCGTTTTCAACAGGTTCCAAACCCAGCATTCACCGGATCGGGTGGAAGTTTCGGTCAATCGCAATCGTCAGAAGGCACATCGCAGCCCGCCTACATTCAAGGCGACATTCAAACCATTACCGTGCTCGTGCCGCGATCCAGCGTCGAACTTTTGACCTTTGGCAAAGATAATGGGCGCGTCCACGTCGTCCTGCTCCCAGCACAGACAGCCGAATCCGCGAATGGCGCACAATCGCCCACCTTCGGCATCACGTTCAACGACGTACTCGCGTGGATGATGCGCGAACGATCACAAGTTGCAGGCGGTCAAGGTCAACCCATTATGGCGCAACCTACCCAGGTCGCACCGGCTCAATCACAACCCACCGCAGTTCCTGGGATGGGTCAGTCGACCCAGCCTTCCAGCGCACAGCCGACTGCACAGCCAACACGTGCGAATGCAAATCCCCCGAAACCCACGCCGGTTCCGCCGGCGACGATTCCGACCGGACTTGACATCGGTGCATTTCTCTTGCCTCTCACCTGTGGCGTCGTATTGCTGGTGCTCTTTGTCGCCGTCGTGAGATTCATTCGCAAGCGACGGCGCGATAGCGGATTGGTTTAGAACAACTAACCTTACTATGTCTAATCTCAAGTTATTGCTAGCCCTGCGACAATGGGGCGATGTCCAACAACTGAATGCCATGTTCGGTCCTGGGAATCAGAATGGGATCGAGATCGTCACGTGGACGCAGGATGGTTCACGCATCGTTAGCGATGCAACTTCGCTCGATGCGGACATCGTATTGATCGATCCAGCCTTGCCCGCGTTCGAGCCAAACGATATTCAGAGATTATACCATCACGAGAGCAAGCCGATTGTCACACTCGGCGCGATTCCACCCCAAGGCGATTGGGGCTCGAAACTCTATCAGCTCGGCATCAAGGGACACGTCGATCTGCCGATTGGCGAAGCGCAAGCCCGTGCGCTCGTCGCGATGGGACACCAAGCAGTACAGGATGCGTTGCGCGAGCGTTCGTCGCCGTCCTATATTCCCCAGGTCTCAACCCAGGTTGCCCAGATCATTGCGACGCATGGCTGGGAGAAAAGTTCCGTCGCCGTGTGGGGCGCGAAAGGCGGCGTCGGTAAGAGCACGATTTCGGAAAACCTTGCCGCTGTGCTAGGTGTCATTGCCAATCGTAACACAGTCCTCATCGATACCAATATGGCAGGTGGCAACACTCACATTCATCTGGGTTTTCCTGAATCGGTGATTGCGAAAAATATCGCTGCGCTCGCGCGGCGTTACCAGATGAATTTGGCGACGCAAGGGTATCGTGGAAATGGGAATGTTGGGATGCTCTCAGCACAATCAGTTTTGTCGCCGAGTGAAGTGCAGGGACACCTGACACCGTTTCGCAATAATCTCCGCGTGCTCGTCGGAATTCCCAAGCAGTTCATGGGCGGCGACGAATACTTTCAAGGCGAACTGGGACGCGGATACATGCACGAACTCTTGAGTGTCGTCGGCAGCATGGCGGACTTTGTCGTGATGGATTTAGGACAGGACACGAATTCCGCACTCCATTTGCAAGCCCTGCGCGATGCGAACTATGTCTTTGTCGTCATCAACCCCGATGCCGCGAGCGTACGCGCAACCGGCGAGGTGATGGAAACCTTGTTCAAGCACGTGCAACTCGACGCAAAGAAATTCCGGCTCGTCGTGAATCGTTTTCATCCCGAACATGGCATCGCACGCAAGGACATCGTGAATGCGCTGCAAATGCCCGAAGTAGGTGTCGTGCCCGATGGTGGACCCAAAGTGACGGCATCCCTCAATCGTGGTTACCCGCTCGTGATTGATTCGCGCGGCGAGATTGCGCGTGCCATCGTCTCGATTGCTTCAACACTTTATCCGCCTGTGACCCAGGTTTGGACGCATCGTGGCAAGTTGGGTGGTGAGAAGAGCGAAGGGCTGGGAAAGAAACTAACAAATCTTGTCTTTGGCACGTAAGCAAGTCAAATGGGTGAAGGATGCGAAATGAGTGAGAGAGACAAAACAAGGAGTGCAGGATGATCAAGACGCAGCTCAAGCGAATAAGCATGATGTTCGAGCAATGGCTTGCACCCAGACCAAGAACAGCGGCAGAACTCCAGCAGTTCGTGGCGCGGTTATTTCTCTGCGGCGCGCTAGGATATGCGCTGTTCCATGGCGGGTTTGCTTGGGATCAATGGAATACGCCTTGGCGAATTCCGGTGCTGGGCAATGCAGTGGTGGGAATAATCAACGCGGTGCTCATCGGTGCGTTGTTTCGCTTTGAGCTAACTACCTTGCGGCAGCATATCGAGCGATGGCGTTTCGTCGCCAGCGCGAATCTCTTATTGTGGCTTTTCAATTTTGCTTGGCTCCTTGTTCTAAACGTGGAATGGTCATTCGGTACAGTCCTGGTCATTTACTACAACATCGTGAACTTGAGCGCCACGCTCGCCGTGCTGGATTCGCTGCGTCGGCTCGCGCGATGGGTGCCGGAGACAAGCCAGGAATAGCCAATGTCGTCACCGAACCTCAACTCATCCACGGCGAAAGCAAGTGAACTATCTCAACTCGTTGGTGCCGCATTGCGACGACCTGAAGCGGGCGAGAATCCGTATCGCGTCGTCTTGCGCCAAGTGCGCCAGAAGTTAATGGCGACATCTGACCCATACGAACTTTCACATCCAACAGAAGCAACCCGTCAGAAGGTCGAGACGCTGACTCGCCAAATCATTGCCGACTATCGGCTGGCGCAACCCGTCCAGGGGTTACCTGTCCTCGACTTACCGGATGACGAGATCGTACGACGGATTGTTAGTGATGTGCTGGGTTTCGGGCCGCTTGATCCGTTGCTACGAGATGAACGGATCGAAGAAATCATCGTCAACGGCACAGACATCTGGGTCATCGATGAAACCGGCAAGCATCGCACGCAGACAAATGCTGGCGATGCGGATAGTCTTGTCGAACTCATCAATCGCTTGGTCGCGCCGACGGGTCGTCAAGTCAATCTGGCAAATCCGATTCTCGATGCACAGTTGCCTGACGGCAGTCGCCTCAATGCGACGATTGCGCCCGTTGCCACACCCAGCCCGGCGATGACGATTCGGCGTCATCGTTTGGTCGCGCGCCAGATGCAAGACTTGGTACAACTGGAATCGCTTACGGAAGCCGCCGCACAATTCTTGAAAGCCGCGATTCAAGCGCGACTGGGAATCTTGGTCGCCGGTGGAACGTCGAGCGGTAAGACGAATTTCTTGAATGTTCTTGCTGGTTTGTTTCCCGAAGGCGAGCGCGTCATTGTGATCGAGGATACGCGCGAATTGCAATTGCCGATTCAAGATGTCGTCTATCAGACCGTTCGCTACGCCAATGCCGAAGGTACTGGAGAAATCACTCAGCGACGATTAGTCCAAAACGCACTTCGTATGCGTCCTGATCGCATCGTCGTCGGCGAAGTGCGCGGTGCAGAGACGCTTGATATGTTGCTCGCGGCGAATACGGGGCACGAAGGGTTTCTCTCGACGGTGCATGCCAACTCAGCAGGGCAAGCGCTTACGCGTCTCGTACAACTCACCAAGCTCGCCTCCGAAGGCAGTATGATCGACGACAAGACGGTTGCCGAGTGGATCACCGAAGCATTTCACATCGTCGCCTTTCTCCGGCGCGATCCGTTTTCGGGGAAACGACGCGTCGAAGAGATCATCGAACTCAGCGGTTCCGTCGAACAAGGCAATCGCATTTTGAATCAACCGATCTTTATGCGCGATCCAGAGCGCGGAGACTTGGTTCGTACACCTTATCCACTTGCACGCGCAGACCGCTTGCGAGATCGCGGTGTTGATCCAATGCCGTTCGCGCCCGCGCCGAGAGCCATGGGCACTCCTGAATCCTGGACGCGGAGACGCTAGATGTTTCAGGATATGAGATTCATTTTATTGTTGGTTAGTTCCCAGGTTGGCATTGCGTTCATGTTCCTTGCGGTGGCCACTCGCCGACCATACACCAAGGATTAACGAAAGGGAGTTCATGCTTTACGGTCCAAATGTCTTGTTTGCTTTCATCGGCGCGACGGGCGTCTTGGTGCTTGTACTCTCGATCATGGCAATCCCGCACTACAAGATTTCTAGAGATGAGGAAGACACCAGTTTCCTGGGACGCTTGCAGAGAAAACTCGACCAAGCGGATCTCAATATCACTGCCGCCGAGTTTCTCAAAACGTCGATGTTCCTTGGCGTTGTGTTGGGAGTGGTTGCCTTCGTGTTGACGAATGCGATTGCCGCTGCACTCCTAGGTGCGCTGTTGGGATTCTTCGCCTATTGGACATACCTTGAAGATCGACGCGAGAAACAACGGCGTGCCTATCAAGAGGCATTGCTCGAAGTGATCAACATTCTGCAAGAAGGGTTTGCCTCAATGCGAAGTTTGGAGATGGCGATTGCAACGGTCGCCGAACATGCACCCGAAATTGCGCGGTCGGACTTTGTAGAAATCGCAACCCAGATGTCCTTACAGGCGAATCTCGAAGAGGTATTGATGAAGGTCGCCAAGCGACGACGCGATATGATTTTTGATCGATTGGTCGAGGCACTCATTGCAAATCGACGTACGGGAGGACAACAACTCGGTCCGGTGCTCGCCGCATTGCGTGAAAGCGTACAAGCCCTTGCATCAGGACGACGACGCGTCGCCACCGCACAAGAACGGATTCGCTGGGAAGCGCGCATTGTCTGCCTTGCTCCCTTCACCTTCATCGTGATCTTGCGCCAGACCGCGCCTGACCTTCAAGGACCTTTCTATGCCAGCCTCTTTGGACAAATCGCGATTGTCTTGGTTGGCATCATGTCAGCTCTCGCTTACTACATCATGAATCGCATTGGCTCGCGCGCCGTGCAGCCGCTCGAAAGCGCGGGGGTGAGCGCATGACCATCCTACTTGCCTTGATCGGTGGACTCGGTGTGCTCTTGATTTGGACAGGAGTCACGCATCCATTCGTCGCACGCATCGGCAACTCGCGCAATCGCGTGCAACTCCGCGCCGAAGAAGGTGAACGGATTCAGTTGTCGCCGCTGCTGGATCGTGCGCTCGGTCCCTTGCTCGACAGCGCGAGTCACACGCTTGCCGTTCTATTACGGCGCGAAGACAAGGATCGCGAACTCATCATCGCCGCGGGCTATCCATCCCGTTATCGCACGGTTTACAACTTTTACGCCTGGAAGGTTTTTATCGCGACGATGCTTTTCCTCGTCGGACTCTTCAATGCCATTGCGATTGGACCTGGGTTTCTGCCGGTGGCGCTCGGCTTGGGAATCCTGGGATTGTATCTGCCGGATTTTCACCTGCGCCAACTCGTTCAGAAAAGACGCGAGATAATTCGTACGGAGATGGCGTTCGTACTCCATCGGCTCGCGATTCAAGTCGCGGCAGGGCAGGCCTTACCGCAAGCCCTCGAACAAATCGCGCTCAAGCCAGGCGGCCCGTTCGTTCAGGAATTGCGCCAGGTCTCGACCGACATCTCGACCGGGCACACGCTCACCGAAGCGCTGAATGGATTTGCGCAGCGAGCCGCTGGCATTGATGAAGTGCGACGCTTTGTCGATTTGCTCGAACGCGCTCAGCAGTTAGGCAGTCCGATTGCCGAGGCACTGACGAGCATGGGACGGATCATGCAGGATCGCGTGCAACAAGACATCGAAGCGCGAGGCATGGCGGCATCGGTGCAAATGGTCTTGCCCGTGGGTTGTCTGATCTTGCCGGCGATTGGCATCGTCGTGATGGGACCTGGGGTTTATCTAGCCGCGCAATATTTTTTCTTGCGATAGATGTGCCAGTCGGTCCGCCACTGGAGAACAATTACTGACCGGGTTATCCGAAGGTAGGCGGGCGACTGGGCGAAAGGGGGAATGGCGGGGACACTTCTCCCGGCATAAATCGGGAAACGTTTTGTGAGAACGGAGAGGCACTATGGCTCCCCACCACAAGGCCTCTCAATTCAAAGGAGTGGATAAATGACCAAGCTCTTGAACACGCTACAACAATTCCATCGCTCGGAATCCGGCCAAGATATCATGGAATACGCCATTATTGTGGCGTTTGCTGTGACCGTGATTGCCGTGCTTGCCCTGCTCTACAACACCATCAAGGATGTTCTGCGCAATGCGAATTCACAACTGCAAGGCATCCGATAAACATTTTCGATTTTCGATTTCTGATTTTCGATCAAGAATCGCAAACTCGAAATCGAGAATTGATAAATGGCACCGTGATGAACGCGGCCAAGACCTAGTTGAGTGGACAGTGGGTCTGCCGGTCTTCCTAATCCTCTGTGCAGGAATCGTTTTCTACGCCTGGATGTGGTGGAACCAGGTCGCGGCAGCCGCAGCGGTGCATGATGGCACGTATCTTGCCGCGATGCGTGGCGGTGATACTGGGGCTGGGTATGCGCGAACACAGCGCATGTTGCAGTCGGCGGTTGGGGGATTCGCAAGATCGTACTCAATCGCGCTCGGCGCAGATACCAGCCGACGGAGTGTGAGTGGATCAGTACGCAACAACAGTCTCTTCAGTTTGCCGTACCTGGGTGCGCTACCGCTCAACATCCAAGCCCAAAGTTTCCAGCGGTTGGAGCAGTTCTATGGTGGACCGCCGCGGGGATGGTGGTAATGGAAAGGATGAAAGATGAAGGATGAAGGATGAATAAGAAGCAAGAGCTGAGAAAATCGAATAGAGTTTTTCATCTTTCATCTTTCATCCTTCATCCTTCGCCAGGACAGGCATACATCGAGCTTGTGATGGTGCTGCCGCTCTTTCTGATCATCATTGCGGCGCTGATTTTCTTTGGGCGAGTGCTCTACGTGAAAATCGCACTCGACATGGCGAGCTACGATGGATGTCGCGCAGCGGTGGAAGCCTTGCAACCCGGCGACGGAATCGCTCAAGGCTTGGTTGCGGGACGAGAAACTCTCAAAGGGTTTTACCTGAATCCAGCCGGGGCAAACATCACGATTGCGCCGGCGGGCGGATGGGCACGTGGGACGCCCGTGCAATGTATCGCGACGTATGACCTGTTCGTCGGCGACATCCCAGGTGTGTCCGATTTTGCAAATGGTTCGGGTGTTCCGCTGCAATCCACAACCTGGTCACGCGTGGAGCTGTGGCGTTCAGATTGGAGGTGACGAAAAATCAGGTCTGGCAAGCCGGGAACCAACGTGTTCCCTGAAGACTTGTCGATAACGATGCTCAAAGATCGAGGCGCTCTCGGGTAGAGCCATGATTAGCCAAACAAATACCCACTTGACCTTTGACCCAGCAAATCTATTCCCGAGTCCAGATAGGAAATATCTTTCACTTCCCGTACACGCGTGCAATGGCAGTTACTTGGGAGACGGATCGTGTGAGGACTGGAACTCGCAAGCTGCATCGTGAACGCAAGCAAATCTATGCACGCGCGTACAGGAGGAATTTTTCAATGATCAAGTTGTTACGCCATTTTCTCAATAATCAATCTGGGCAATATCTCGTCCAAGCCGTCATCTTGCTTCCGATGATGATGATTGTCGTGGGCTTGGTGCTCGACGGCGGGTGGATGTACTGGCAGTATCGCCGCGCCGAAATTGCAGTGAATGCCGCCGCGCAAGCCGCGAGCCACGCGATTGACGTTGAGTATTTTCGCGAGACCAACCAAGTGCGGCTCGATTCTGGCGAAGCGTGGAGCGCAGCCAGCGGCTTTGTGAACATCAACCAACGCGGACAAATGCAAGTGGCTGGTATTCATATCGGCAACAATCAAGTGATCGTGAACGCGAACGCACAGGTGCAAACGATTTTCTTTCGACTCGCCGGCATCTCTTCGCTTTCAATGCGCGTCGAAGGACGAGCTTATCCGGCATTCGGAATTAACAGTGAGGGACAATGACACTCCAAGACAAATTCATTCAAGAAGATACGTTGCGCAATCGCAAGCGACTCGGTCCGCTCGCTTGGATCATCATCTTCATCGCCATCCTGTTCGCGCTGGCATGTTTGATAGGCGCATACCTCGTCGTCACTCGCAATGTGTCGCCTCTGTTACCTGCGCCAGTGACGAGTCCAACGCAGATTGCCGGAAACATCACGGTCGTCGCTAGCTCAATGACGGTGACGCCGACGATCCGCACGTCCCAGGTCATCACGTGGACGGTCTGGCAAACGAAGAATCCGCTTGGTCAAACGATCTACGATGGACCACAGGAGATCAAGGTGTGGGTGATGCGCGATTATCAAGCCGCGCAAAAATGGAAAATGGATCACCTCTTTGAGCGCGATTATTTGTTGGCGCATCTGTCCGAATACTTTACCGACAAAGCGCTCACGAAAGAACGGCTCGACATTCAGGATAGTTTCGACGGATCGCTCAAAGTGATTTCCGCGCCACTCGCCTTTCAATCGCGTTTGCCATCGCCGATGGACAAACCCCTGTTCAACGCTTTCTCGGAAGATGGCATGCAGATGAATCTTTCCGATTTCAGCGGAACCGACTGGAAATTATTTGACACGCGAACGCGCAAGCAGATCAACGTCAAGGCGCATAAGGGAACCTGGGGCTATACTCTTGAGTACGATCCAAAAGATAAACGCTGGAAGATCGCCCGCTTGACGATCAAGTACGACTTGGACGACGACAAGACCATTTACGTGGATGAACTTTTTCGGACGATTCGATGATCACGCCAATCAAGTTCGGTCGCGTCTTGCTTATCCTGTGCGCTTCGTTGTTGCTGCTCTGCCTGTTGTGCTTCGGTGGCGTATCACTCATTCGCGCCGATGATCCACCGCCAGGATGCCGGATCGATCCGAGCGGCAGTCTCATTTGTCAGGGAACAGCAGTCGCAACAGCCGTGCCGACGCGTATCATTACCGTTCCACCGGGGACGCCGCGACCGACGCAACCCAGACCGACGCGACCGCCAACTGAAACACCGCCACCTGGTACTTTTTATCGCTGGCGTTATTGCGTTCCAGATTCTGTGTCGCCAACCGGATATTGGCACGTCAAGTACGTGTGTGACCAAACGACCGGGCAGTGTTATCCCAGCGCGATTTCGGTGATCGCCGCCTACAACTGTGGCACACCGACGCCGACGACGATTAAGGTCAATCCGCTGCCGTGTCCGGCTGGCTTTACGCAAACGGGCGTGTGGTGCTTGATCGGATGGACACGCCGAGCTGAAGCGCGTATCCCGCCGGTGCCGATCACCTACAAACCGTACCCGCGAGGGATCGTGAATGACAAAATGGAATTCACTGCTCCTGGGTTGATCATTCAAGATTGGGCATGCACGTCACCCCAGGTGGACAACTGGAATCCACGAACCTGGGGCTACGACGAAGATTATCGCAACCTATATTTCTGTATTCGATGGCGTCAAATCGCGTGGCCCAATCCATCGCCCGACCCAGCGCCGGCGTGGATTCGATACGTGTGGGATGAGCGGGCGTGGGGACAACCACAAGAAGATGCGTCGCGCCAGCAAGTGACCGAACACATTTACGTGACCTCATCTGCGCAGAAACCAGAAAATGGAACGGGTAATCTCCCGGCGTATCAGGTGCAAGCCCATTCGTACTGGGTAATCGATTGGCGGATGACCTGGGAACACGCGTTTCGCTGGAGCGATTGCCGTCGCACGCGCGATAACAACGACTGGTGCGATGGGCAGCAAGGGTACGAAACCGTGCAGCACGTCGAGTGGCGCGGCGAGAGTGATGATGGCACGGCAGATTTGAGAAATTATGGCGCGCCGCATTTCTACGCGGACAGCACGCTGATTCGCACGCCTGACGGTCGCACAATGGACGTTCTTCCTGTGCCCGTGATCGAAGTGCAGGGCGTCATCGGAAATCCATGATTAGTGCAATAGTTGCATAGTTCGATAGTTAAATAGTTCTCTCGCTGGTGAGGCAACTATCGCACTATCGAACTGAAAAAGAGGAATCTATGCCAATCAACAAACCTACCGTTCGTGTTCTGATCGCGACATCCCAAGTGCAAGTCCACACTGCGCTCGAAACTATTGCCCCCTATCAAGCGATTGAGGCGGTGACGACGCGCGGCGTCTATCACGCCTTGCCCAAAGCGCAATTGGCGATTGTCGAATTGGATAGTTTGATCGAAGAAGAGGTTCCGCGCGGAACGCTCGTCGAAATTTTGAATCGGTCTCACGTGCCTTGGACGACTCCAGATGACTTTCTCGCCGATCCGACGACGTGGCGCGCTCACGCGCTCGCGGCTTCGGGAAACTTTCAGAGTTTTCCGCCGGCGACGGCTGCACTCACATCCTACAGCGGCGGCGTAGGCAAGACCACGCTCTCATTGGATACCGCCGTGGCTTTCGCCGCGCGCACCAAATTACCGACGGCCGTGGTCGAATTGCCGTACGGTCCCAGCCCTTTGCGCGTCATTGCGGGTGTCGGCGAAGGCGCAGGATTTGTCGATGCGGTGCATAATTCGCAACCCAGATTTCCCACGTGGCGAGGCGTGACGCTAGTCACCGTGGATTATCACGACGTGGGCGGATTGCTTAAACCGGAAGAGATCGCGCAGGCTTTTGCGCGTATTCAAGCCGCGCACATTCTCACGCTGGTGGACTCGGAATTTCCACACTCCTGGCTTGAAGCCGTCGCGCGCCAAATCGGGCATTTCCTCATCGTCGCCGCGCCGCGCGCCGATGCGTGGAATAATGCGGCGGTGCTCAAGCAATGGATGCAACGCGTCCCAGAGACGTATGCCCAACCTCAGGTTGTCTTCAATATGGTGGACGGTTGGGGAGATCGTCTGACGCAACTCGGTTTGGAACGCGCGCTCGATTTGCCGCGCATCAAGAATCCTGAACGATTCGACGGACGACTCGGCACACAGTTGTTGAGAGCCATCTACCCGTACTGGAGGAGTTGATGCGGAATCGTCTTGCCCTTTTAATCGCATTCGTTTCATTGATCGTCGCGCTGGGTGTGGGTTGGTTTGCCGAGACCCAGTACCAACAACTCGTCGCCACGACCGAACTTGTTGTGCCCGCGGTCGAGATTCCACCGTACACGGTCGTCTCACCCAGCATGTTCAAAGTGCGTTCGTTCCCAGCGCCGATGGCGCGCGAATCTGTTTATCGTGACGCCTCCGAACTGAGCGGCAAGATTTCGACGATCACACTCAAGCCCGATCAATTGGTCTATCGCGATCAACTGGTTCCGTTAAAACAATTCCGCTACACCGACGACGAACGCTTGGAGATTATCTCATTTCCGATCAAACCTGAACAGGCAGTCGGCGGACAGATCAAAGTCGGACAGCGAATCAATCTCTATCGCATTGTTCTGCAAGCGACGCCGAATCAAGCGGTCGTTACTTCACCCGATCCCAAAGTGTGGCTCGCGGCTCAAGGCGCTGGCATTGAACTCTTGGAATCGGATGTGCTGGTCGTAGACGTACGCTCGACCCAGGGTTCGCCGATGGCATCGCCGCCGAAAGTGCAGTCCAAGACTTCGGAAGTGACGACGTACGAAACCGCCGATACCAGTTCGTCGAATACGAATCGTCCGCTGACGATCATCACCGTCGCGGTCGCACCCGATGTCGCGAAGGATGTTTTGCGATTGGCAGGCGAATCCCAGGTCGCTTCGCGCTATCTCTTGTGGCTCTCGCTCGCGCCTATCGTCAAGAGCAAATAACATTTGGAAAAGAATTCGTCATGACAGACACAATCGCTTCGCGCGCCCGATCGACCAAAACGACTGCACTGGTTCTTTCTATCGAGCACGATCAGCGGATCGATCTTGCCGCCGATGGAACTGCCGTCCGAGGATACGAAACCTACATCCGCGAGTACGTCGGCATGATCGAGTCGGGCTTGATGGCGCGCATGAGCAACGCGGCATACAAGATACTCCATGCGCTCGCATTGCGCGCCCGCATCCTGGGCGATCCAAGACGTCTAGGCGCCGAAGACGAGTTCGCAGAACTGGTTCGTTTGGGCATCGTGTCCAAAGAAGACAAGGGGCATCTCTTCTGCTTTCCGTCACGCGAACGATTGATGCAAGATACGGGGATGGGGAGTGTTCATACCGTGGATGCGGCATTGGACGAACTCGCCGACAGCAAACTCGTCAAACGAATCACGCCCGCCCAACCGCGCATCACACGTGGATTGTTTGGGTCGAATTTCTATATCATTTACCCCGAAAGTTTCATCGGCAAATTCGGGGCAACTGACGGAGAGCAAAAACTGCTTCCCGTCGAGGACACGGAGAGCAGTTTACGGCATTCCGAAAACTGCACCCTAAAGAATAAAGATTGTACTACAACCACAACTCTCAATGAGAGCACTGATATTTCACAGATTGTCGAATTTTTCGCGCGTGCCATTGGCATCAAGCAGTACGCTCCAACAGAAAAGGAAACGCGGCTACTTGACGCGCTTTTGAGAGAAGGTTTTTCGATTGAGCAAATCGAAAACGGTATCACGCGTGCGGTCGCGTATGCGCGCGAGAAAAATCGGACTGCCCATTTGAGTTTTTGCGCGCGTTTCGTGCGTCATCCGGAAGAATCGAATCGCGAGTCTGAATCCGATCGCAGTAAATCGTCAGGCGAAATCGTAACCGAAAACGGTAAATCGTCCGCCCAAATCGTACCTGTCGTTTCTGATTCGGGAATCGCGTTATTCGAAGAACTGGGTTTGACGGAGTCCGCGCGTGAAGAGATGGTCGGTCTGATCGCGTTGATCGAAGAACACTCCGGGCAACCTCAATCGAAAGCGCTCGTGAAACGCTGGAAAGCATTGGCTGACGAGTTTCGGGAATTCGCAACCCAACGCGGCGTCACTTCCTTGGCGCTCGTTCGTCAGGCGGTCGAGGAGGCGTTGGATGCCGGGAGTGCAAAGCAAGGTTTCTGTGCGCCGAAGATGGCGCGTATCATTCTCGCGCGTTGGGCAAAGGAAAACGCGAAAACGGCGCGCCAGAAAGTTTGTCCGCCTAAACGCGAGATTCCTCTTGCCGTTCAGGTCTACCGGCAAGTGCGTCGGCGTTATCCCGCGCAAGAATTGTGGGACACGATTGCGCAAACGGTCGGCACGGATGAAGCCGCGCTGGGGTTCTGGCGAGATGCGCTGAAAGCCTGGGTCGGACGCGGGTATAACCCGATGAATGTGACGGGTCCGCTCGAATGGTTCAAGCGTCGCGAGATTTCCAAGAATGGCAATCCTGCGCCGACGACCAATGGGATGTCCCAACAGCGTCCTATCGAAACGTTGGAGACGATCCAAGCACGGTTGCGCCTCGCTGCGCGCGCGCAAGAAATTTCCAATCAAACAGAGAACTAGGAGTAAGACGATGAGTTGTCCGATTTGTGGTGGAGCCGGTTTTCTACGGCGCGATCTGCCAGTCAGCCACCCAGAATTCGGTCGAGCCGTACCCTGCAGTTGCAAAAAGCAAGAGACGTTGCCCGCGCTCCAGCGTTGGTCGGGTTTGGGCAATTCGACCCAGGTTTGGACGTTGGAGAATTTTCCCGGCGATCCCGAAACCTTGAAAGCCGCGAAGGAAGCGCTCGCGCAAAAATATGGCATCTGGGTCTTTTGGTCGCAAGCGTTTGGCACCGGCAAGACCGGCATCTTGGTATCCATGATCCAAGCATGTTGGCAAGCCAACATCCCAGCCCTCTATCAATCCGTGCCTGCGATGCTGGATCGTTTGCGTGCATCGTACGCGGATGGCGATTACGACACCTTGATGAACGAATTGAAACAAATCCCGGTGCTCGCGCTCGACGAGTTTCATCGTTGGCACAACAACGCACGCCACACCCAGGAGGGTGAAGACAAATCCGAAGGATCGCACAGTTGGGCGGAAGAGAAAATCTTTCAAATCGTCGAGGAACGGTACATTCATTGGGACGAACGTTTGACGCTCGTCGCGACGAATCGCAATCCTGACAAGGGCGACCTCGATCCGATTGCCTCGCGTTTTAGCGATAGCTTGCGGTCGCGCATCATTCACGTGGGCGGCGGCGATCTGCGTCCGAGTGCGCGCATACTCGAAAATCCATTACAGCAACGGGCATTCCCTGCGCAGCGTGCCCAGATCAAATAAAGGGGAGACACACATGTTACACTTGACCGTTGACGACACATTTGCACCCACCGTCGAACTATTCCGACTGACTCTGCGAGCCGAACTGGGTTGTTCGCCTGAAGCTCAGTGCGCGGATCACATTGTCGCGAAATCGTTCTCGGATGCTCTGGAGGTTGCCGAGATCATCGCCGAAGAGGCGGAGCTTCAAATTGGTTCGCTTGAATCGCTGGGTCCCGTACATATCAGCATTGAGGCGCGCAGCGATATTGTTGCTGAAGATGTGACGATGGAATGATGAACTACGACACTATTCTTCCTCGACTCCAAGATGCGTTGATTCGCAAAGGCGTTACGATTCCACCTTGGCGCGCCACCGCTAAAGAGCGCAGCGATTTCGCGTTCGCCGTCGCACGTGTGCTCGCCGAAGAAAGACTGTTGCCGTCTGGCGATGCGCGCACTGTGGCAAGCGATCTCGCGAATCGCATGATGGGACTGGGAATCCTCGAACCGTTTTTGCGTGAGCCAGGCGTCGAAGAAATAATTGTGCGACAGGGCGCAGTACTCGCTTGGCAAAACGGTCATATCGCCGACACTCAAATTCGCGCGCCAGAAACGTACTTTTACGCGCTAGCCCAGCGTGTCGCCGAGATGGGCGGTAAACCGTTGCGTGCGGCGAATCCATTCGTGCTGGTTGATCTGCCCGACGGCTCGCGCTTTACGGCTATGGTACCGCCACTTTCCAAACGCGGCACGGCGATCAATATCCGTGTCTTCACCCATCGCGTTTTGCGGCTCGACGCGATTGTGGAAGCCGGCACGCTCACGCAATCGCAAGCCGATTTCTTGAAACAGACAGTCCTGGAACGTCGCAAGAGCATTCTGATCTCAGGACGCCCCGCGGCGGGTAAGACGACGCTCCTCAACTCATTATTGGCGCAATTGCCTCAGTATTCTCAATTGTGCGGCGCAGAAACGTTTGAGGAAATCGAGACGACGAATCCGTTTGAGGCGCGCGCCGTCGTGCGAAACGATACCGAGGCGGGGCGCGTTTCGATGGCGGATGTGGTTAACGTGCTCTATACACGTATGCGCCCCGACGTTCTTATCATCGGCGAGGTCGTGAGCGAAGAAGCGCGCGAGTATTTGCAGGCGATTAACCTGGGTGTCGTCGCGCATACGACGATTCATGGCAACTCAGTTCTCGATGCGCTGCTTCGCTTGGAAACTTTGGCGCGCGAAAAAGATGTGCCGCTGGGTGCAATTCGCGAACGCATCGCGCGTGGGGTTGGAATTGGCGTGCATGTGGAATTCGTGCAAGCCGCCGGCGACCAAACCTGGAAGCGCAAGGTGACGGAAATCGTTACGGTCAGCGGTGATGCGGAACGCTACATTCTCACGCCGATTGGAGCAGAGTAAACCTATGTTTGAACTCGTGTTGCAATGGTTATTCATCGGTGCGAGTGCGGTCACCGCTGGTCTCGGCGGTTACGTCGTGTTATCTTCGATGGTGAACTTCGCGCAGTGGTTGTATCGGCGACGGCGTCCAAATTGGGTGCGCCAACTTGAAAAGCAACAGTCCGCACTCCCAAAATTCGCGGCGAAACAGAATAACCTGGGTCGCCTGGTCATCCTGGGTTTTGCGCTGGGACTCGCCTTCAAAGCTGCGATCACTGGCGGTATTCTTGTGGCGATATTTCTCAGTGTCGTTGGAATCGCGCTGTACTGGTATGTCGAGACGCGTTCGTCGTCGCTTGCCCGCGAACAAATCACAGATGCCGTTGGCGAACTCATTGCCGCCTACTATTCGGCGTATTTGGTCATCCCGACGGTTTTCGGTGCGCTCTCTGAAGCGGTCAAGACGCAAGCGCATCCATTTCTTCAGAATGCCGTCCAACGTGCGCTCAATGCGTTTGGGACTGGCAAGACAGGGGAAGAGGTCTTGGAACAACTGGATCGCGAAGTGCAGAATCCGTATCTGTCCCAGTTTGTATTCATTTTGCGACACACGTCAGAATCGAATCAAAAGGAAATCCTGAATACGTTGCGCGAATTGTCCAACCGCCTCGATCAACGGAAACGCTTGAAGGATCGTTCGCGAGTCGCGCTTGCGCTCGTGAGCGGAACGGTTCGTTTCCTGCAAGCGGCAAATGGAGCAGTGATGGCACTTGCCGTGATCGCGTCGTTCTGGTGGGACTTTTATTCGTCGTCCATCTCGCGTCAAGCACTATTGATGATTGGTGGAACGATTGCGATCCTGGGTTCCTGGTATTTCGAGAATCAATTGACCCAGTTGCGGGAGCGCGTGCTATGAGTCAGCCCACGAATAAACTCGCCGACGAGATTGTTCGACTTGTCGAGATCAATCGCACGACGATTAACGCGCTCAACTATGGCGATGTGATTTTCAGAATCCACCAAGGTCGGATTGTGGAAGTGACCGCGGCGGAAACATTGAAGCTGTCTGCGGGGACGCAGCTGTGTCCGCTACTTTTGAAAAATGGGATGGGAAAATAATTGACCTAAAACAGGTTTTGCCCTATACTCCTCCTAGGATGGCGTAACGAGTGTGATCCATGCCATGCCTAGCTGAGATATTATTACGAACTTTGACACAATAGATCGATTGGGGACGAATGGAGAACATGTGGGTGAATTTGAAATAAACATCCTTCCGTTTAATATCCTGAACGAGCAAGTCGAAGTATCTTTTTCTCAAAACGAGAAAGAGGGATATTTTCGTATCCACAAAAATAACTTGCCAAAGAATTTCCCTGCTGAAATAAGAGAGGCATTGGATAAGTTTGCTTGGTGGACGACAACCTCGCAGAATGGCGACACGATTGTACCTGTAAGTCTAACTGAGAATGAGCGATTCGCGAAGTATTATTTCAATAAAATTTTGTTCGGCCATTTTTACAATCTAAATATTATCACGAACCGGAATTTCATTAATGATACCGAAGTGTATTTGGAAGATCAGGCGTTTCATAATAACGAGTACAAAAAATACCACTGTTTCTCACTTCGCTTTGACAACAACAGTCTAATCGAAGGGACAAGCTTGCTGGTTACTTATGAAGGCGATTCTTTTATCCTCGGTAAAAGTGTTAGGGCGGCACAATTAAACAATTCCGTATTGGGAAAGGTAAGATACCATGGTAAGATTGCAAAATTCAAATTACTTGGTGATAACGAACGTGCAGACACGAATAACATTTATCCGTTGCTTAACAGAGACATCAAGTTCGCTTTGAAAATTCCGTTTGAAAGAAACTATTCTGAAAACAAATACAGGAAATATTATGATCTCGTTCACGAATTTTATGATGATTATTTAAAAGATGTAGTAATCGGTGATTGCATCAGAATATTCGGTTCGGGCTTTTATAAGCCATACGAGAAAAAAGTAAATCACACCTCACAAGATAGCAATCTTCTGCTATTTGGCAAAAATCAAAAAAATTTCATCCCGTACGTTGGTTTGAAAGAAAATGGTCCCCTCGAAGCGCCCGATCAACCAGTGAAGTTCATATTCATTTTTCACTCAGAGGATAACGGGTTAGCAAATAAAGTATATTCGTATTTTAAAAAGGGATACAAAAGTTTTCCTGGTTTGGAGTCTTTTGTAAAAATCCAGTTTGAGATCGACACTGCAAGATCATTAAGATTTACAGCCGATGATCCAATCGAGGAGATTACTCTTGCCATACAGAACTTGGAATCAAACCCAAGCACTGCCTTTCGCTCTGACACGAGATATGTAGCTTTATACATTTCACGAATAAGAAAAGACAGTGAAGATGAAGAAATCGATAAGGTTTATTACCGACTGTAAAGTCCATTAAGGTTCAACCCCCAACAGTCCAGCGATAACCGTACCCCCTAAAAGGCGAAGGAAAGTTGGATAGGTTGATACTCGATGCGAATCGGTGTGTCTAGTCCAGTGATGGTGGATACATCGAGTCCACGCGCCGGACGACGTTTCACTTCTTGAGCAGTCTGTGCATCACTGAAAATAAATTCGCGCGTCGTGGGATCGAAACGCACATCTATCGTTTTGCCTGCCTGGGTTGTGCCAACGCCATATTGATAATCGTGAATCGGAATTTGTC